>NZ_ANPF01000041.1:0-67182 GCF_000328325.1 Halobacillus sp. BAB-2008
CCYCCCCCCCCCTAGATATACCTTCTTTAACAAACGAAAAGCCCCCTATCCAAGGATAGAGGGCTCACAGCTTATGCCTGTTTCATTTTCTCTTTATACTGATCGTACTCATCCTGCACGGATTGAGGCGGCTCTTTGCCGATCAGACTGACAATAATAATAGACAGGAAGGAGAACACAAACCCAGGGGCAAGCTCGTAAAGGTCGAAGATTCCACCTTCCAGGCTGCTCCAGACGATGACCGTGACGGCACCGACGAGAATCCCCGCTACCGCACCGTTACGCGTCATCCGCTTCCAGAACAAGGCAAGCAGAATCAACGGACCGAATGCAGCACCGAAACCTGCCCATGCATAACTGACCAGCTCAAGCACTTTACTATCGCGGTCATATCCAAGCAGGACAGCGATGAACGCAATTCCGATAACGGAAATGCGGCCGACGATCATCTCTTCTTTCTGGCTCGCTTCTTTACGGAAGATCGCTTTATAGAAGTCCTGTGCCAGGGCACTGGAAGATACAAGCAGCTGGGAATCGACCGTACTCATAATGGCAGACAGAATCGCTGCCAGCAGGAACCCGGCGACCCATGGGTTAAACAATACCTGCGAGAACATGATGAAGACCGTTTCCGAATTGGCAAGCGGTGCATCAGCGAAATAAGCGATACCGGCAAAACCGACAAATATCGCGCCGAACAGGGAAATGATCATCCAACCCATACCAATCATCCGCGCTTTCGGGATGTCTTTCGTTGAACGGATTCCCATGAATCGTACGACGATATGTGGCTGTCCAAAGTAACCGAGTCCCCAGGCAAGCAGCGACACGACACTGATGACCGTCACGCCGGAATAGACGTCAAGATAAGACGTATCCATATTTCCAATTGCCTGGACGGTTTCATTCCAGCCGCCGAGTTCTTGAATGGCAACAATCGGTATGATAATCAACGCAAGGAACATCAAGATTCCCTGGATAAAGTCGGTCCAGCTCGCGGCAAGGAACCCGCCGAACAGCGTATAGGAAAGAATAACAGCGGCACCTACCCATAAAGCAAGTCGGTAGTTCATACCGAAGGAGTTCTCAAGCAGCACCGCACCTCCTACGAGACTGGAAGATGTATAGAAAGTAAAGAAGATCAAGATGATGATCGCAGATAATACACGAAGCACTTTCGTATGATCGTGGAAACGGTTCTCAAAGAAATCCGGAACCGTGATGGAATCCTTCGCGACTTCGGTGTAGACACGGAACGGCTTGGCAACGAACTGCCAGTTCATGAACGCTCCGGTAGCAAGACCGATCGCAAGCCAGATCGAGTTCATTCCGGTGAGGTACATCGCACCAGGAAGTCCGAGCATCAGCCATCCACTCATGTCCGAGGATCCGGCACTCAGGGCGGCGACACCAGGGGTCAGTCTTCTTCCCCCAAGCACGTAGTCAGACAGATCGCTCGTCAACCGGGCGGCGACGTAACCGACGATCTGCATCCCTACGAGGTATACAATAATTGCGATTAAGGTTTGAATGTTTATGTCCATTGGTGATTCACTTCTCTCCCTTTTCTGTAAAGAATGTAATGATGCATATGATAATTAACAACGGCATTGGAATAAGCAGCCAACACCATGTGGCAAGAGTTAAATCAAACTCCACAAATTACCCTCCTCGATGTTTACAACCTTATTTCAAAAACACATGTGGAGTAGTATAACATAAACGCGTATTCTGACAAAAACCGCACCATTTCGACGAAAAGAGGATGAAAGCGACACGATTCCCATCCGCCCCTTCCCCATCCGTCTCCATCCCATACCGCACCTTTGATAAAGCCCTTTCATGGGAAAAGTTCCGTCATTCACCCATTTTCTTTTAAACTGGTTAATTAGAACGCAATTCACATACACAAAAAAGATTAAAAAGACTTATATAAAAGTATATTTCTTACATAAATCAATAATTGAACAGAACAAAATGGATGATAATGATAATATAAAGATTCTAAAGAACTAATAAAAATCCTTAAAAAGGAAAAGAACACCCGTAAAAAAGCGTGCTTCCCTTATCGGAAGCACGCTTTTTTCAATTATAACGACAGTTTCACTTTTCTGATCTGCCCGTTTTCTTTGCTCGCCACTTCGAAGCTGTGCGGACCGTGCTGAAGAATCGTACCTTCTCCGGCATCGACATCGTTTTTCAGAATCCATCCCGAAATCGTGTCGACATCTCCGTTCTCTAGCTCCAGTTCAAAGTAGTGGTTCACGTCTACGATCGACACTTTCCCATCGATCAGAAAGCTCCCGTCTTCTTCCTTGACGATCTCTTCCTCTTCTTCATCGAATTCATCCCGGATGTCTCCTACGATTTCTTCAATGATATCTTCGACCGTAACGATTCCCGACGTGCCACCATACTCATCTGTAAGCAGGACGAGCTGCGTCTTTTCCTGCTGCATCCGCACAAGCAGTTCACGAATCGGTATATTCTCAAACACGCTCGTCACCGGACGGATGAACCCCTCCAGCGAATCGACAGCGTCTTGACGAAAGAGCTCTTTAATATGAAGCACACCGATCACATGGTCTTTATCCCCCTGAATGACGGGGTACCTCGTGTATCTCTCTTCTTTGATGAAGGAGAGGGATTCCTCTAAAGGATCTTCCACATCCACAACGGCGACGTCCGTCCGGGGGACCATGATTTCTTTGGCCAGGCGGTCATCGAAGTCGAATATGCGCTCGACATATTGGAATTCCGACTGGTTGATTTCCCCTTTTTCATAGCTTTCAGACAGGATGTGGCGCAGTTCTTCTTCCGAATGCACGTCATCCGACTCTTTCGCAGTCTTATATCCGAACAGACGGATCAGCATATTAGCTGATCCATTCAAAAGCCAGATCAGCGGGTACATAATTTTACTGTAAATAATCAATGGAGGCGAAAGCATCAGTGTAATGGATTCTGCCTTTTGGATCGCCATCGTTTTCGGCGCTAATTCTCCTAATACCACATGTAAGAACGTGATAATGAAAAACGCGATAGCAAAGCTGATCGTATGAGATAAACCAGATGGTAAGTCAAGGCCGCTGAACAGCGGATGAAGCAGGACTTCCAGCGTCGGTTCGCCGAGCCACCCCAGTCCAAGTGCCGTGATCGTGATTCCCAATTGACACGCAGACAAGTAATAGTCGAGGTTCCCTGCCACTTTCAGAGCCGCTTTCGCCCGCTTGTTCCCTTCGTCTGCCCGTGCTTCCAACCTACTCTTCCTTACCTTTACAATCGCAAATTCGCTTGCAACAAAGAACGCTGTCAATAGAATCAACAGAGCCACTGCTGCAAGCTTCATCGACGTTTCCATAACCTATCCCCTTTATTCATAATATGTGTATCCTTCCTTGATCCATTTGTCCACAAGACGCTGTTCTCCATCCTCGATAGGCTTTCTCCTCCCTGATACAGATCCGCCGGGGAACGGCTTTATTGGAATACAAAAAAGACCTTTACCGTTTATAACCAGGGTAAAGGTCTCTACATGTATGAGATTCCGACCTTTACCTTAAATGGCAAAGGTCTCGCAAACAACGGTACGTTGCCAGTTTAGCCGGCGATCATTTCCATGACCACGTATTGTCGACATCACTGTAAGCTACTCCCCTTTGGAGGATGACACGATCCTGTTCCCACAGGTATGACCTGTGGTAAGTGAGACTATCATACCCTATTCACTGCGGAACGTCAATCGGGTCTTTTCCCCGCTATAGTCTATGCTGCGGCGACAGGCGTGATGCACCTTTTTCTTCCGGATTCATACGTTACTACAACAACGATAATGAGGTGAGAGGTATGACAGGAAACGCGGATCCCACTTCTTCTGAAGCCGACTATTTCTTTGATGTCAATACAAGTCCTCTGTTTACAAAAGACGCTCATAACAAAATCAACATCTTAGGTCAGAAGCAGCTGAATACGCTGGAAGGTTCGTCCCTGCTGGATATATTCCTGACAAAAGGGAACGTCGTAGAGCCGCATTACCATCAAAATGCAGCAGAGCTGGTCTACTGCATTTCCGGGGCAGCCACTGTTTCTCTTCTTCAACCGTTTACGAAAGAACTGCTGCATTTCCCTATTACCCCGGGGCAGGTCGCAAACGTCCCTCAGGATGGTGGCATTATGAAGTCGCAACGGCCGATGACACCCACCTGCTCGCCATATTCGATGCACCGAATCCGGAAGTGATTCTCGGCTCTGATATCTTGAAATTTACCCCGTCGGAGGTCATGGCGCACACGTACTGCATGGACGAACAGAAATGGAAGGAAGTAACGGCACCGATCCAGCCGAGCACCTATATCGGTCCTTATTCCAACTGCATCCGGAGAACCGGTGCACAATGGAGGTACCCGCAGCAGGCCGCTTATATCCACCCCGTCTACTATTATCCTCCCTATATGTACTAAAAACACCTACCTCCGCCGGTAATAGAAGAAGGTAATCAGAATATAAATAAACACGGCGATGAAAATAAACACCACGCCGGAGACGATTTTTTCTATTTCATAGAAATCAAGGTTTCCAGCGAAATGAAGCAGCCAGGATCCAAGGGCGGCACCGCCGATCCAATAATGAAACGATTCATCCTTCATTCGGTCCACCTCCTTCTCTATCTACGAAGGAGGGGACGTGTTTGTTTCACGAAAACGCAGCCGTCTGCCTGCCTTTCTCCTCAGTTTGTGGACATTCTAATTTGTTTCAGTTTTTTATTATGTTCCTCCAAGCGCTCATTGTGAGAAGAAACCATCGCACGCGGATCGGCATCGGGGGCAACATGCTGTTTCGCCTGATTGACCGCGTTCGCTGCATCCTGGAATGCACCGGCAATCAAGTGCAGCTTGCCTTCATGGTGAAGGATGTCCCCTGCTGCATACAAACCCGGTATGGAAGAAGAGCTTTGAGCGTTTCCCTTCACATAGAAATTGTCCACACGTGCGAGCGGTAGCGGGCTGCTGTCAAGCAGAGAGGCATCCCGGTTAAAACCGTGACTTACGACCACTTCATCCACAGGAATAGAAGTGATACCGGCATCCACATGCTCCAGGACGACCGATTCGATCCGGTCTCCGCTCTCGTTAGCCGCAAGCGCATGGATGGACGACTGTTCATGAAGGTGCACGCCCTGTTCTACGAGTAAATCGATGCTTGCTTCATGGCCTTTCAGTTCTTCCTTCCGATAAACAAGGTGTACGTCCGCATGCAGCCCGGCCATTTCATTCGCCCAGTCAATGGACGAGTGGCTGCCGCCGGATATAAGAACCCGCTTCTCCTTGAAGCGCTGTAACGACGGAACGGTATAGTGAAGATTGCTGACTTCGAACGCTTCCGCCCCCTCCATCTCCAACTTCTTCGGCTCTATAATTCCGCCGCCGACCGCAAGAATGACCGTCTTCGACCAATGCTCTGAACCATCCTCCGTCTCAACAAGGAACACCTCATCCACCTTCTTCACGGATGTCACCTTCACCCCGAGAACAAGGTCCGGGTCGAACGTCGTGCCCTGTGCAATCAGCTGGTCGATCAGCTGCTGACCGGGGAGCGGCGGAAGACCGCCCACGTCCCACACCATTTTCTCCGGATACACGTGAACCTTCCCTCCAAGGTAAGGGTGGCTTTCGATGATCTTCGTCTTCATATTCCTCAATCCGCTGTAGAAGGCAGAAAAAAGCCCCGCCGGCCCTCCGCCGATTATCGTTACATCATGCATATGTCCCGCTCCCTTATCTTTTGTTTCTTTAATCATAACTGAAAATGATTATCATTTTCAAGAGTAGATCTACTATCCCGTCAATCCATTCTCTAAAAATACGGACATTCGCACGGACCTTTATCGGTATAGAAGGATAAACGGAGTCCCATACATTTTTATCGAATTTCCCTATTCTGTTCTTCCACACCTCACCGAGACCAAGAGGATCGACCCTCTGCTCCTGCATCTCCTTTATCAACCGCTCCCCGTTTGCTTCGAAAAAGGATGTAAAAGCTTCCTCAAGATTCTTCGTTGGAAAATTTCCCTCTTGTAACGAAGTGTTTTCTCCTATGATTCCTCTTATATCAATAGAAATTGTATATTCCGGCTGATCAAACGTACCACCGATATCATAATCGACCTTCGACCCGATGTTCTCCATGACCACGCGGGCACCTTGGTACTCCATTGCCTGCAGACCGTCATTAAAGCTCTGACTGAGCATCTTCAAGATAAATGCATCTTGGAATGGAATCGAGTACACCATCTTATCGCCTCTAAAAAGAGCATAACCACTCAGTTCCATCTTCCCGTCGAGCCTGCGGAACAGGGGGAGGGAAGGATCCATTCCTTCGGAGTAGTAAGCATACAGGAACTTCTGGAGGTTTTGGGTCGGGATATACTTCGTCGTATTCTGCCGAATAAGGCTTTTGATATATTCCCCTGTCGTTTGTGTCTCACTGTAGGTGCCTTTGATGAGCTCTTCTGCTGTTCCATCGACGATACCGACGTAAACATCCCTCCCTATGTTGGGATCGCGTTGCAGAACATCCACAAAGGAATTCAACCCTTCTTCAGCCAGCCTATTTCCATAGAATATCATGGACACTTTTCCCATCCGCAAAGGAAATGGAGATTTATTTTCAATATTCCTTTGGACTTCTTTCACACTTTTACCGGTTGCACCTAAAAGCAGTTCTTCTTCCCCGCCTGCTTCATCCTGCTTGAATTGAGGAATGATGGTCGTTCCACTGATTACGCCTTCCTCGACGAAATCGTAGGCGACGACATTCACAAGCGCAGTGTCCTCGATACTCGTATGAGGGACACATCCACAAAGAAGCAGGAGCACAAAGTATAAGACGCTTTTAGCTTTCATGCTCATTACCACCTTTCCTCCTGCACATGGTCCAGATAAAAAGAACAGGAACATAAACAAAAAAACAGAAGCCGATTTCTCCTGTAAATGTGTTGAGCCGATTGATGGAGGCGCGGTCATCCACCAGGATGGCAGCTGTTAAGAGGATGGTACAGTAAAGCCATAGAACATGCCTTTCTCTGACAGAAAATACCCGCTTTGGTATGCTGCTTGCAGCCCAAAGCGCGAGGCAGATATTTGGGATGACGACAAACACCCAGAGCGCGATGCCGATATATTCAAACCTGGCCACGAAACCGACATCAATGATTTTCCACAACGTAACCGTCCCCCAGGTAGTGTGTTTCAACTGTTCTTCATTAAAATAGCTGAAAGCGACGATTGCTGTAACTAAATAAATCAAGGTCGTGTAGAACACTCCGAAATGCGCCCATTTCTTGGATTCCGACTTCTTTTTAATAAAGGGATAATAGACAAAGAGCAGGCCGATACCGAGGAAACTGAGCAGAGTAAACTTTGTGGAAGCTAACAGTTCCACCCACGTATGATCGATGGAGGGATACACATTCTCGACGTTTCCGTACCGGATAGGGATGATTTTAAAAAGGAGCAGAGGAAGACCGATCCACACCCCCATAAATGCCGCTCCGGTAATGACCCGTAATCCACCTTCGATGTAATAATAGATAATCAGGAGAAAGACCGCTGCAAACAGCCATACAGGAAGTTTCGGAAACACCCACGTCTGAACAACTTCGATAAAGGTCCGAAGTACCGTGAAGCTCAGCAGCAGACAGTAGAGGCTGAACAGAATACTTAAGAAGCCGCCGACATATTTTCCGAAAGCCTCCGAGTGGACGGTGACAATGTCCCCGCCTGTTTTATGCAATATACGATAAATCATCCAAAGGAGAAGATGAAGACCGGCCCCGCCGATAATGATCGAGATCCAGGCGTCATATCCTGCTTCTGAAGCAATATATTTCTCAAAACCAAGGATTCCAACACCCACCTGCATTGAATGAATTAAGAAGAAAACCATTGACGAACTGATCAACAGGTTTTCAGGAATCGATGATACCTGTTTACTCATCAATATCCTTCCTTTCCGCCGCCCTTGTCTGATTAAATCTTTTAGAATCCTCAGCCCTTGTTTGAACCGGCCGTTTTGATTGTTTATAAAACGGCAGTCGAATAAAAGCATCCTTTAAATCACGGAACCTTAATGGATAGATTGGGGCAAGAAATGGACGCCCAATGGACGTCAAGCGAATCAAATGACCGACGAAGAACACCATCACCAGAGAAATACCGATTAATCCCCACATTTGTGCCCCTATCAAAAATGGAAAACGGATCAGGCGAATCGTATTGCTGATTTGATAGATAGGGGTGGTGAAGGAAGCGAGCGCAGATAGGGCGACTACAATAAGGAGAACATTGCTCGTCAACCCTGCATCAACGGCTGCTGTCCCAATGACAATACCTCCAACAATACCGATGGTCTGCCCCACTTTCGTAGGCAGTCTGGCCCCCGCCTCCCTGAGAAGTTCAATGGCCAGTTCCAAAATGACGACTTCCAATATCGGTGGAAAAGGAATATCTGCCCGGGAGGAGATGATGGTCGGGATCAGGTCGTCCGGGATCATTTCATGATGATAGGTCAGCACAGCTACATAAACAGGACTGCTCAAAATAGAGAACAACACAGCGAAAAGCCGGATTAGCCGCAGTGCAGACGCTACCGGCCATGGAGAAAGATAATCATCACTTGCCGAGAAAAATTCAACTACAGTTGTCGGACACGTCAACGCGTGAGGAGCCCCGTCTACCAGAATTGCTATTTTACCTTCAGCAAGAGATCCGGTGACACGATCTGGTCGTTCTGTGTCCAATATTTGCGGAAAGGGAGAGTTGGAATTGTCCGATAACATTTGACTGATATAGGAGCTGTCGTTAATTTCGTCAAACTCAATATCCTCCAACCGCTGTAAAACTGTATGGACATTTTCTTTACTTGCTATACCATCAATGTACAGGACGGCAACCCTTGTCTTTGTCAGTTTTCCGACCTTCTTTTCCTCCATCCTTAATTGCGGAAGCGGCAGCCGCTTTCTAACAAGGTGCAGATTCGTATCCAGTGATTCCACAAAAGCTTCTTTGGGACCTACCACACTAAATTCCACTTCCGGAACACCGACCGGCCTCGCTTGAGTGGAAGGAGCAGGAATAAGAAGACAGCTCTTCCATCCCCCTTTCCAAACGACTAGAACATGACCTGTCATCACTTTTTCTTTAATAACCTTTACTTCCCCTGTCAATGTGAGATCTTCGACAGGGACTGCTTCCTTTAAATCTTCCAGAGATCTGTAAGAACGTTTCTTTATTGACGGCAAAATAGATTCTTGGAGCTTTTTTTCGTCGATCAGTGTTTTTAAAAAGTACAGAACCGCTTTATTCTTCCCGTTGATTTCATATGTTTGAAAGTCCTTGGATTGATCCAATTCTCTCAGGAAATCATCAACGGAAGTCGTCGTCCCTTCTCGGTTACGTTTATTTTCCATGTGTATCTCCTTAAATTGAGAGGCTTCCAATTATTGTTCGGGGAAAAGCATGAATTTATTCCCCGCTGGGGAAAGTAAGGAAAGAAACAAGAAGGGAGTGTCTAAAATGTTGTTTGCTTATATGGTGCCGATCATCCTCATCATTTGTTTCTTCAGTGCTGTTTTTATAGGGTTCCATATAATTGCCGTTGCTTTGCTTTACTTATTCATATCTATTACTTTCCTCCTGCCTTTTCTTCTTCTGTACACATACGCGGACGAATAAAAAAGAGAGGGGAATTCTATCTCCCCCCTCTTCGGATCTTTAAAGTTTTTTCTTATACCAGCTGTCCATCGCCCCGTGTCCGGAACCGGCCAGCGCCTCTTCCAATAAGGAAAAGCCGAACTTCCGGTACAGACGGTTGGCAGCCTCCAGTTTCTCTACTGTCTCTAAATAACAGTACTCGTAATGGCGGGCCGCATAATCCAGAGCCGTCTCCATCAGTGCTTTAGCCGTCCCCCGCCCCTGCGCCTCCGGCTTCACATACAGCTTCTGCAGTTCACAGACTCCTTCTTCCTCAGCAAACGGTGCGATTCCGACACCGCCCAACACTTCCCCTGAATCACCCAGCGCCACCCAATACTCAGCAAACGGTGTCCTCTCGTAAAAATGGGACAGGTGAGGAAGCTCAGGGTCATAATAAGCAGTGCCGGGGATATCCAACCCAAACGATTCCAGGGACTGCTTAATAATCCGCTCCATCTCCCGGTCGTGCTTTTCCTTCATTCTAACAATCTGCATCGCTTTTCCCTTTCCTTCATTTCTATTTATATGAGAGGTATCTCCCTCCAGAAGCACCTCACACTGCCCGTCTTCCAGTCGGACGACGGTTACGCTCGTCCCATGGATGAACGGCGGATCCCATAAAGAAGCGAGCGGTTTCCCGTTCAGTATCAGCATCATGCATTTAATGACGACTGCATGTGCGACGATCAGCACGTTTTGATTCGAATGATATGCCAGCGAATCCAGGAAGGCGGCAATTCGTGATCGGAATGCCTCAAACGTTTCTCCACCGTGAGGAAGATAACGATGTGGTGCGTTCCAGAACATGTCGAAGCTTTCCGGAAAGTCCGTTTTGATTTCTTCCTGCGTCCGTCCTTCCCATTCTCCAAGGTGAATTTCCTTCAGCTTTTCCTCCAGATAGACGGGGATTTCCCGCTCTCCCCGGATCAACTCGGTCGTCTGCTGCGCCCGTCCACTCGGACTGGAATATACGGCGGCAAATTCGGTACTCCGGAGCCTGTCTCCAAGCGATGCGGCATCCTTTTCCCCTTGTTCCGTCAGGGGTGAATTCTGCCATCCCTGCATTCGTTTTTCCCTGTTCCACACGGTCTCCCCGTGCCTGGTTATGTATATCGTGACCACTGTAAATCCTCCCTTTTTTCAAACATACATCTTAGATATTATTCGATGCTGCACCGTCCTTTTCCTTTTCCAAGCCACTTCCCACTCTCCAACAATAAAAAAACGATTACCCGGGCTCGGATAATCGTTTCTTCCTCTAGTTACCGATATAAACACTGTCACACGTGTTCGGCTGCGGCTCATAGTAGCAGTGGTTCTTGAACTGGCCCGCGAACGGCTGGTCGTACCACGTCGGTGGACACGGCGCATACGGATTGAAATACCAAAGAGCATACTTCGCCGGATGTTCCCGCCAGTAATCCAGGTTTCTTTTCGCTAACCTTTTTTCGATGGAACGGGCACGGTTGTAGAACAGATTCCCTTTTTGGACCGCTTCGAAAGAGTAGTTGTTGCCCTGCACTTGGAATATCACCTGACGGATCGTCCGCACATCCCGGAAGTCAAGGCAGTCCGCCTTGGCCCGGTTGACAATGACGTTTCCGACGTACAGCATGCCCTGCTTCCCTTCCCCTTCCGCCTCGGCCCGCATCATCCTCGCCATCAAAGCGACATCTGCATCTGTATATTTCACTCTCGGCATATTCTCACCCCACGAATATTCTATGACAGAAGCAGGCATTCATGCCACGTTTTTCCCGAAGATCAGGCACGGGCGGCAAGCGTCTCTGTGAAGCGTTGGATTTCCGCCTTGAATTTCTCCTGCTCCTCAAGGAATGGATAATGATTGCTTTGTTCGAAAACGATCAGAGAGGCATCCGGAATGAGCTGCTCCATTTCTACGGAGTATTCAAGCGGACACTGCACGTCAAACTTCCCACAAAGAATTAAAACGGGCGTCGTGATCCAGGGGAGCTTCCTCGTCACATCAAATAAAGGGAATTCACGGTTGAAGAAATTCAGCCGTTCTGAAGCGATCCGCTTATGTATCGGTTTATCGAAGAGAGCCGGATACGCATCCGGATCGACGAGGGAGAGCTTCGTCCGTTCCATTGTCCTTTCCTTCCGTTCCGCTTCCGACAGCGTATCGAGCTTCAACGTTTCGATCAGCTGCTGCATCTTCTCAAACTGCGGGTGGGAGGGGTTGTAAATACACGCCGGAGAAAGCGTAGCGTAGTCTCTGGCTGCAGAGCCTGTAATAACAGCCCCGTTCAATTTTTCCGAGAAGAAAATACCATAAAGGACACCAAGCATCCCGCCGATGGAATGGCCGGCAAATGCCCACTTCTCATAGTCCAGCGCTTCCCGGACCGCTTCCAAATCAAACACCGTCTCAAGCATGCCGAGTTGATAAGGCTCTTCCGCTTCAACCGAACCCCCTGCCCCGCGCAGGTTAATAAGATGAACGGTATGGGTTTCCGTGAACGTATCCGCGAAATAATCTCCCGTTTCATTGAATTCGGAATAATGATGGGTCACACATAAAGGCGCTCCTTTTCCTTTCGTAAACACTTCGAAAGCTCCTCTTTTCGTAGCCACTACCTCTCTCTTCCACATTTCCTTTCAGCCCCCTTCTATAATTCTGCCTCTCATCTTCCCCGTATCGATATCCGTCCCCCGCACCCATTCCTCCCATTGTACATCCAGCACTTCGTGTGACCGGGCAATCGTCGTCAGGATTCTTTTTGTCTCGTAATGGTAAGAAAAGGTATGCAGCGTTCCGAGCATTTCTCTATAATGATGGAAGAATTGGGGAGAATCCGGATTCCGAAAATGATCGAACGCTGCCTTCTGATCCGGCAGGACAAGCTGTTCCATGTCCTGCTTTCTTTTCTGTGAAACGTGGACATTCTTTCGGTTTCTATCCATTAAAGGAGTACTATCGAAATGATTCGAACAGCCAAGGACATCATCCGAGCGATGAACGACTACCCTGCCAGGAGATGCTTCCACAATCACGCGGGCTCCCGTGGCGTCCCCGACCGAAAAGTTGTAACAGGCAGCATGTGGAACCTCTTTCAATACATCGACCGCTTCCTCTGCGTTCCGGCACTGATCCAGCACCATTCGAACGGCAAGCCATGGGGCAACGCCCTTCCTGTAGCTGTGATGACTGACGAAATGCAGTCCGATGACCACCCCGGCTTCATTGACGCCGTCATGCCTTCCCAACTGCTGCAGCGTATAGCCGGCAGATGCAAGGACATCTTTCGTCTGCTGAAGGAGAAAAACACCTTCGTATTGAGCGGGAGTAAAATCATAATTCCGCACATAATAGCCAGGTGTCAACAAAGAAGAACAGCCCATGCCCTCCGCTTTCGGGACGTCATATCCGCTGAACAAGGCGGCCGCTTCCGCATAAGAAATACCCACGCCGGCTGCCATGCCCTCAAGCTCTTCAAGGAGGACCGGATCGAAATGACGGAAGATGGCTCGACATTCCTCCATGTCAATCGATTCCTTTGTCATCGCTTTTATATTGTCGAGCATCGGATGGTCCCGCCAGTATCTCCCCAGCTCTTCCCCGGCTAGAAATGCGTCTTTCCGCACCTGTAAAACATCTACATAAAATTCAGTCATGCCTTTCCTCCTCTAAGGAAACCACTGGTTCCTCCCTTCTAGTGTAATCCTTTCGACCTCCCTCCGTCCTGTCCCTTCGTGCGTGATGAGGACAGGTCGGAAGAAACGTCCGCCATCAGAAAAAAGCCCCCCGTTCCCGAGACGCTTTTTCCACCCTCTATTTCTTCAAGAGTCCGTGTGGATCAAGGACGAATTTCTTCGCCGCACCGTCATCGAACGCTTCATATCCTTGAGGTGCTTCGTCCAGACCGATCACGGTCGCATTCACCGCCTTGGCAATCTGCGCCTTCCCTTTCAAAATCGACATCATCAATCCTCTGTGATAGCGCATGACAGGCGTCTGACCAGTAACGAAGGTCTGTGCTTTCGCCCAACCGAGGCCGAAATCAAGCTTCAGCGTCCCACGGCGGGCATCCTCATCAGAGGAGCCCGGGTCTTCCGTGACGTAGAGTCCGGGAATACCGAGGCCACCGCCGGCCTTCGCTGCCTTCATCGCCGAATTCAGCACCGCGGCAGGAGCTTCCTCATGATTATGCCCGTGCGCTTCGAAGCCGACACAGTCGACAGCGGCATCCACCTCCGGAGCACCGAGGATCTGATCAATCTGTTCGGATAGATCATCATGCTTGGCAACATTAATCGTTTCGCAGCCGAAACTTCTCGCCTGCTCCAGTCTTTCTTCTATTAAATCCCCGACAATGACGGTCGATGCCCCGAGAAGCTGGGCAGAATGGGCTGCGGCCAGACCGACCGGGCCGGCACCTGCAATATAAACCGTCGAACCCATCTGTACCCCGGCCGTATAAGCACCATGAAAACCGGTCGGGAAAATATCAGAGAGCATCGTCAAATCCAGCATCTTCTCCATCGCTTCGTCTTTATCCGGGAACTTCAATACTTGGAAATCTGCATAGGGGACCATGACATATTCCGCCTGACCGCCGACCCATCCGCCCATATCGACATACCCGTAGGCCGACCCCGGCCGATCGGGGTTCACATTCAGACAAATATGCGTTTTCCCTTCGATACAGTTGCGGCAGCGCCCGCAGGCTATATTAAATGGAACGGAGACGAGATCCCCTTTCTTCACAAATTCGACGTCCCTTCCCGTTTCCATCACTTCTCCGGTTATTTCATGGCCGAGCACCAGTCCTTCCGGGGCCGTCGTCCGTCCACGGACCATATGCTGATCGCTCCCGCAAATATTTGTCGAGACCACTTTTAATATAACGCCGTGCTCACACTTCCTGCCGACATTCTTTGGATTCACTCCCGGACCATCCCGCAATACCAATTCTGGAAAATCAATTTCCTTTACCGTCACGCCACCGTTTCCTGTATAGGCGACCGCACGATTTCCACCCATTAGGATTCCTCCCTTATTTGTTAAATGACACCCTTGACTTCTCCGCCAAGCTCCACCTACCAAAAAAAGACAGCATGCTGGTACTTTCCCCGATCCGCAATAATGTAAACGATTTCCTTTTATGTAAGTATAAACAAAAGGCATTTCAGCTGCTGGGCGCTGGGAGTGGATAAAGGGAACAGCAGAGCCCGCGGAAAGCCGGAGCCCGCTCCTCAACAGAAAAACCACTTTTCCATCAAAGAAAAAACGCCTCCTGAAAAATCAGGAGGCGTTCCAATCAGGCACCTGCCCAGACGTCCTTGGCAAAGCGGCCTTCTTTCTCAAGTTGATTCAGCCATTCGACGGCTGTCTGCTCATCCGTATCATGGATATGTTGATAACTTCTTTGAAGCATTGCGGTCACATCCGGTGCCATCCTGCTTCCGTCTCCACAGATGTAGAGATGCGCACCATTGTCAAGCAGGTCTACCAGCTTCGCTGCATCCTCTTCCATTATATGCTGGACGTAGCATTTCTCTGCACCGACTCTCGAGAAGACGGTGTGAAGAGTGACGATTCCTTCCGCTTCCGCTGCCTGCAATTCCTCTTCATAAAGATAATCCTCTTCCGGATGACGACACCCGAAGTACAGGTGCGCTTCTCCAAGCGTTTCACCTGCCTGTTTCTGAAGGCTGCGTTTCTGCAGAAAACCGCGGAAAGGAGCGACCCCAGTCCCCGGACCGACCATAATGATCGGCGTCTCCAGACTCTCCGGCAGGTGGAAAGCCGTTTCCGGTGTACGGATGAAACAGGCGATCCGGTCTCCCGGCTTCCGGTCGGCAAGGTAATTGGAGCTTACTCCTTTGTAAATTCCTGTCCCGCTCCACGCTTCATCTTCGACGACGGACACGGTAATACTCGTTTCCCTGTCGTTTTTAGCCGGGGAGCTGGAAATGGAATAGTAACGGACTTTTAGTGCCGGCAAAAGCGCAAGGAACTGGTCAAATTCCATCATACTGGAAGGATAAATCTCCAACAGCTCCAGCATCGTCCGGCGTTTTTTCAGCACTTCGCTCTTATACGTTTCGTCTTCCAACAGTTCCTCAAGCTCCACTTTATGCGGTGGACAAGGGTTGCAGGCAGCAAGGGCACGAATCTGAGCTCTCGTTGCCGGTTCCTGCAGTTCGACGTGGGAAGCAAGCAGGTCCCCAAGCTTGATCGGCTGTCCGGATGGAAGGTGCTTCGCCTTCCCGGAACCCTCTTCAAGCAGGACGTAATCCTCCGCTTTCACATCAAAGCGGGTGCAGACACGAGCGAGGAGCTCTTCCCCATTTTCCGGAAGCACACCAAGGTGATCACCTTCCTGGTAAGTCACTCCATCAGGAAGCTTGATATCAAGATGACGGGTGCTCCGGCTGCCTGATTTCTGCAGTTCGCGGTTCGCTGCTACTTCACTTGTAAAGGCATCGTAGGCACGGGCTACCGGTGTGTAGGACGTTCCACTGACGAACTTCAGAGCAATCGAGCTTGTGGAATCCTCTCCTGCTTCCACTTCCAATTCGAAATGAGCAGCCAAACCGTCCCACAGCTTCTCCTGCCATTTCTCGAGGTCACCGTCAAAATCATCGCCGGCATCCCCTTCCCCGCGTGGAACGATCCGTTCTGCACCTTTCGCTTCCATATAACGATCGATTTCCTGTGGAACCTTCTGGTAAGTCGTCGCCCAGTTGCGGTCTCCACATCCAAACACCGTGTAGGAAACGCCGTTCAACGCGCCTTCTTCTGCGGTTGAAATCCATTCCATGAACTGAACAGCATTGTCCGGAGGGTGACCGTTATAAGAAGCAGAAACGAAAATAACCGCTCCTTCTTCGGGCAGGTCCCCGGTGCGGCTGTCGAGCGGGGCCGCATCCGTTGCAAACCCCAGGGAAGATGCTTTTTCAGCAAGCTCACGGGCGACTCCTTCCGCCGTCCCCATATTGGATGCATATAAGAACAGAAGCGGCGTCCCGTGTCCGTCATTCGTAATGGCAGGTGTATCATGTGCTTTTGTTTCCTGCCCTTTCGCCTCCGGGTTATAGAAGGCCGTTTTCTCCACACGCGGGCGTACCTTCATCGTCAGCCCTTCCGGCTTCAGTGTCAGCGTTTCTTTCACATCCAGCTCGTAGTTCGTATGGTCAATCAGCTCGAACTGCTGAAGGACCATACCGAGGACGATCGTCGCCTCATGCATGGCAAACTGCTGTCCGATACACGCACGCTGACCGTTACCGAACGGTTTGAATGCATGGTGAGGAATTTTGGAAGGATCCTCAAACCGCTCCGGACAGAACGCTTCGACATCCTCTCCCCACACGGCTGTATCTCTGTGCAATTCCGGAGTCAAAAGCGTGAACACTTCTCCTTTTTGAGCGGAATATTTACCTGCCAGTGTCGTATCTTCCTTCGCATAGACGGTGAACGCCGGCGCAGTCGGCCATAGTCTCAGTGTTTCATTGAGGATCATGCGGGCATATTTCAACTGTTTCACCTGCTTATAATCCGGAACGTCATCGCCGAGCACGGCATCCACTTCTTCATAGGCTTTCTGAAGCTTATCGGGATTCTTCATAAGGAAGTAAAGCGCAAAGGAAAGCAGACCGCTCGTCGTTTCGTGTCCGGCAATGAGGAAGGTGAGCATTTGATAACGGATATTCTCATCACTCAGTCCTTCGCACGTCTCAGGATCTTCCCCTTCCAGCATATGGGATAGCAAATCGTTTTCCCCGTTATCTCCATTCCGTTTCCGCTCCGCTATCAGCTCATCGGCAAGCTTGAACATATCATCGATATCCGCCTCGAACTGTTTCTTCGTCTTAAGCATCAGTTTATCCTGGATTGGGAGCCGCTGTGTCTGGCTCATGGATTCATCAAGAGCACGCACCATTTTCTCGACGAACGGGTGCATATCCTCTCTGTAAAAACTGTTGAAACGGAAATTAAATCCGCACAGACCGATCGTATCCAGGGTCAGGCGCGTCATATCTTCCGGGACATCAATTTCTTCGCTCGCATTCAATCGTTCCCACTTCTGAACGAGCTGGGTAGCGAGGTCGAGCATCTTGTCATGGTACCCTTTCATCGCCTGCTGACTGAAGCTCGGCAGAAGAATCTGATGGGCTTTCTTCCAGTTCGGCTCGCTTGTTTCACTCGTAAACAGTCCGTCTCCTCCGAAGGCCCGTACTTTCTGGAGTGCAGGACCAACACTTTTATCGAAGCGTTTCTCATCGCAGATCTCCGCTGCGAGTTCCGCACTGGATACGAATGTACTCGTCCGTCCAGGGAACTCAAATTGATAGATCGGACCGAGTTCCTTCGCCATCTTCATAAACGTCTGGACAGGCTTTTCTTTATCCAGGGCCGGTAAGTTTCCTAATGGTCCATATGTTTTCGGTCTTGGCAGTTGATTGTATTGAGTCATGAACCGTCACCTCTTTCAATAATTGCGGAATGAACGTTCATTCCGTTTGTGGGTTAAGGAAGCTCCGCCCCATCAGGAATGATGGCGCACAGCGTCCCAACAGCTGTCTTCTACTCCACAGAGAAGCGCTTCATCCACTTTCAGATCACCAGAGCGGATCAGCTGCTGCAATTCGAGAAAACTGCCGAAAATAATGGCAATCAAGGCCATTGTCGGCAAATCGCGTATTTCTTTCGCTTTCTTCCCTTCCTCCACGAAGTCGCGGAGGATGCTCCACAATTCCGTAAACGCTTCTTCACTTCGTTCATCCAAAAAATAAGCAGCATTATGTGTTTTCAGGAAGTATAAAGCATGGTCATGCTCGTTCGTAAACCGGACCATCCGCTGGAACAGATGATGGAACTGTTCCCGGATACTTTTGTCAGCCGGATACCCTTCTTTAAGCATCGTAATGAACACATGCACATACTGTTGAAACAGCGTATTAACGAGGACTTCCTTATTATCAAAATACCGATAGATCGTCCCTGCCCCTACGTTCGCATCCTTCGCAATCATCGGAATCGTCGTGGCATCATAGCCGCGCTCGGCGAACAGGGTCAAGGCGCTGTCCAGAATGTCGTCTCGTTTCGTAGTTGCTGTCTTCATGGTGATTCTCTCCTCCAAAAAGCGGAATGATCATTCATTCCTAAATAAATTTTAGTACATTTTACCACTTGCTTCAATAAATCAAAGGACTTATGAAAAAGGACCTGAACAGCTGTTCAGAAATCTTTACAATCAAAACAGTTCAATTTTCAGATGGTCTGTTATATAATATTAACATTATCCACTTACAAGGAGGGGCGAGGATGAATAAACAGCTTAAGATATTGACAGCCATGTTGATCCTGGTCGCGTCGATGGTCATGGTCCATCATGTGCACAGCCCGAGTATGCAGGTGGATATCCAGAAGAATGTCGTCTTGGATAACGGAGAGTCCTCCGGGGACCTATCCCTGAACAAAGACGCCATTGCGGTCACATCTATTACCATTCTGGCCGCCACACTTCTTCTTGTTTACACTGCGGCGTATCAGTCGCAGACACGAAGACGGGTGTTCCTTACCCCGATATTCTATCAATCTAATTATGTGAGCGAAACTCCTTTGACCCATTGAACGATAATGATCAAAGGAGGAGAAAAACGATGCTATGGTTTCGTATGATTATGATTGGAATGTTCTCACTTACTGCAGGTTCTCTATTTATCTACCAAAGTGCGGAGATCTTCCACGCATTCACTGACTTTTTCCATAAAGAGAAGTAACCAAAAACCTTCCGGCCTCTTGGCCGGAAGGTTTTTTTATTTGTTTTTTAAAGTAATTCTCAGATCTTCTTTCGTTGTTCCTTACTTATTACAGCAATCCAAACAGGCAGCGGCTAGAGATCGAACCTATATTGTTTACAGAGCGTACTCTTCCACCTTCAGATCTGTGATGGTGCCTTGATGGAAGAACAAGCGCCAGCGCCCCTCCATCAGCTTCCATATGGAACTACGAAGGGTATTGCGTTCCCTTGTCTTCTCCTTAAGGTAGTAGGTGGTCAGCACCGTATCATCGGCGAGCGATTGGATTTCAAAATGATAGAGCTCCATCTCCCCCTGGACCACGCCTTTCAGACATGCTTCTCTATCGTATTTCTTTCCTGAGCTTCCGATTTCCCAAAAATCTTCCGCAAGGATCTCCCCTAACTTTTCCGGCGATTCTCTTACATCTGTTCTTAAATGACTCTCTTCCAACTGCTTAAAGTGTGATTTCGTATCGATGACCATGCTTCTCTGCCTCCCAAACTATCTTTTATATATCTTTACCTTATTCCACTAATTTACATTTCATTCTATCATTTCTTGTGTCCTTACGAGGTTTCCTGCTATACTTTTCCTATATTTTTCATACTTTTCTTTCCTCTTCAAGCCGAGATTTCAACCATCATATACATAAGAAGGGAATGTCCGCAATGACTACAATCGGATTCATCGGAACAGGCGTCATGGGTAAAAGCATGGCCCGTCATTTGAAAAAAGCAGGCTATGATATCCATCTTTACACAAGAACAAAAGCGAAGGCAGAAGAACTCTTGAAGGAAGGGATGGTCTGGGAGGATAGTGTTGCAGAGCTTGCCCGCCGCTCGGACATCATCCTCACGATTGTCGGCTATCCGACAGATGTTGAGGAAGTCTATTTCGGAAAAAACGGCATCTTAGAGCATGCAACAGAAGGTACCTACGTCATCGATATGACCACTTCTTCTCCTGCCCTTGCTTCAAAAATCGCGGATAAGGCGAAGGCTGCAGGCATCCACGCTCTCGATGCTCCCGTATCCGGAGGGGATATCGGCGCGAGAAACGGGACGCTTACCATCATGGTTGGTGGAGAACAAGCCGATTATGACGCCGTCCGTCCAGTGTTGGAAGTGATGGGAGCAAATATCGTCCTCCAAGGTCCGGCCGGTGCCGGTCAGCACACGAAAATGGCTAATCAGATCGCTATTGCAGCAGGCATGCTGGGCGTTACAGAGGCCATTCTATATGCCGAAGAAGCGGGGCTTGACCCGAAGCGTGTCCTGAAGAGCATCGAAGCAGGAGCGGCGGGGAGCTGGTCCTTGTCCAATCTTGCACCGCGTATGATCAATGAGGACTTCGCACCGGGCTTTTATGTGAAGCATTTTATCAAAGACATGGCGATCGCTATCGAATCCGCCGAGGCCATGGACATTCCTGTTCCAGGTTTGAAACTCGCCAAGGAACTGTACGACCGCTTCCAGGAGGCCGGGGGCGAAGACAAAGGAACCCAGGCCATCTACGACTATTACCGAATGATGCAGTCCTGACCTTTATCATGAAAAAAAGCCTTCATCCACTGGGGATGAAGGCTTTTTTCAAACTGTTGCAAAACTCAAACAGAAATCCATATTTATAACGTAAGTACACCGGTTCCCTTTTAAACTCCATTTCATCTTACTTATAACGAAACGAATGAGAGAAGGAAAATTTCCGCAAAGGGCGGAAGGGAATGGGCAGACGCCAACGGGATTAGCGGAACAGGTGAGACACCGGAAGAGCAACGCGATGAGGAGGCTCACCGGCCGCCCCGTGGAAAGCGTCCCATTCCCCGTAGCCCTACTCTCCTCCAAGAATCAATTCTCTCATTTTATATCTTCAATCGGTTCGTCAAAGAGGTCGGTGAACTTGGCCACATTCTCATAGCTGAATTCGAAGGCCATCTTCACTTCGCCGAATCCCGGCTGGTAGAAATACCCCTGGACCTCGTAGCTGTTCTTGTTTTCCCTTACTTTGATCAGATGGAAGTAACGCTGGATGTATTGTGCCATCTCTTCCAGCTTTCTATTACGCACTTTAATCCATTGTTCTTTCAATTCATCTGTAGGAAAATCCGATTCTTTTAACATAGCTACACTCCTCTGAGAAAAATCCCATACTCGTATTCTCTTTATAGTCAATATGATATAAGAGCTCCGGTTTATTTTCAACTGGAATCCCGTCTATTTATCTAATTATTTCGAAAAAAACTTATTCAGGATACGTCTTCTGAAGAAAAGCGACGGACTGCCTGATCAGCTTCTTCAAAACAAGGGTGTCCACATCGGCGAGTTTATTAATATACACACATGCTTTTCCGGTCTTATGTTTCCCTAAGTCCGCAAGCCGTGCAGAGCGATCCGGATCTCCGGTCGCAAAATACAGGCTGATGTTCGCTTTGCGCGGGGAGAAGCCAACAAGGGGTGCATCGCCTTCATGTCCCGTTGGATATTTATAATGATAGGTCCCAAAACCGATGATGCTCGCCCCCCACATACGGGCTTCATAACCCGTCGTCTCCTCAAAGATCTTTACAAGCTCCCTGGCGTCTTCGCGCTTCCTCGGCTGCTCGACGGAATCAATGAAACTGTCGACATCCATCTCTGTCGGCTTTGTTTTTTGTTCATAAGCCATCGACCATCCCCTCCTTTTAAAAACATTTCTCCTTTGGAGAGGCATTCTCCTGCTTTTCTTTCCCAAATGGACTTGCCCCCAACCTAATGGAATATTATGCTTGTAAGTAGAGAATCAGTAGTTTTATAAGAAAGGTTGAGCTTTTTTTGAGTATCCGTTGGACAAGAAGCCGTGTTTTCGCTATGTTCACCGCTGTTACTGTTATTGGGATCGGCGGTTTGATCGGGTGGGACATCCGGGCCTCTCATATGGAAGTGGAAGGGCTCGTTAATGCCTGCTACGATGCCGGTGGTCTTCCTCGTATAGAGAAGTCCGGTCTAAGCGTGACATTTTTTGAATGTGAATAAGAACACGAAAAAACCCGGGACGGTTCCATTCCCGGGTTTCACTGTATCTTCCTTACAGGTATTTGAATTTCCGAGAGATACTCCTCCGGGTTTTTCGTCACATAATCATCGATGATCACCCGTTCGATCGCCTCCCCGTTCACTTCATAGCCTTCCTCATTTAAATAATGGAAGATTGTCTCATAATGGTCCTTGACCGTCACACGTTTCTCTTTGCAGTAAAGACAGACATACTCTTGGTCTGGAAGGACGGCGGCATGAGGTCCATCTGCCATTTCTTCCGAGAGAAGAAGAAGCGATTGGTGGGCATAGGTGTCCTCTGCCTTGATTTCTTCGACGTCCGCAGTCAGAGCGACACCACCGATGAAGATGGATGCACGCTTCCCACACTTGTTCTCAAGCGATCGCAGCGCAAGTTCCAACTCTTCCTTTGTACGTATGCACTCCCGCCACTCCAGAATGTGGCGCTCGGGAATTCTTTTAATAATCGGTACATTCCATGTCTGCAGCTGCTTTGCCCACTGCAGTTCCTCCTTACGGTTACGCGCCCGGCGCCTCACTTTCTGAAGAGCCTTGATCTGTCGGTCCGCTTCCTCTTCCTGCCGTTTCAACAGATGATAAAAGAAGTCGACATCTCTCCTATCAAATACATCCTTGATTTCTTTCAACGGGATGCCAAGCTCTCTTAAATAATGAATCGTATTTAAATGCTCGAATTGATCTATGGAATAATAGCGGTACCCTGTCCGCTTATCCACTTCATGCGGTTTAAAAAGGTCGATCTCATCATAATAACGGAGAGTCTTGACGGGAAGGTTATGCAGCTTCGACATTTGACCAATGGTGAATTTCCGTTTCATCCCTTCCCTCCTTATCTCATTTTTTATATTTATTATAATAGAAGGAAAGAAGCAGAGGAATGATCCCCCGCTTCCGAATCCCCCTTATTTCGAGACGGCACTGTCGATCTCATCCACCATCATCTGAACGGAAGTCAATCCACCGCCGGATAAATACCAAATGTCAGGGTCCAAATAAACGATTTGATCTTCCTTGAATGCCGTTGTTTCTTTGACAAGGTCATTCTCGATCGTCTGTTTGGCTGCAGCTTCGCCGTTCACTACAGCATCTCTGTCGACGACGAACAAATAGTCAGGATTGTTCTCGGCAATATATTCATAGGAAACATTCTGCCCATGTGTCGAAACATCCAGGTCTTCATCCACCGCAGGGACGCCGAATACATCATGGATGATCCCAAATCGGGAGCCCGGTCCATACGCACTTACTTTTCCGCCGTTGGATAGTGTGATTAATCCTTTCCCATCTATATCGGCTGTCTTCTCTTGGAGGGCCTTCATATTCTCCTCGACATCTAGCAACTGTTTTTCTGCTTCTTTTTCTTTATCGAAGATCTTACCAATCATTTCTACATTTCCTTTGAATGATTCCATGTAATTCTCCGCGTCCAGCTGCACATAGATGGTCGGAGCAATATCTTTAAAGTCTTCATATAGATCAGCCTGACGTCCGGATATGATGATCAAATCAGGGTCCATATCATAAATCGCTTCAAAGTCAGGTTCTTTTAATCCCCCGGCATTCTTATAGTCGGACGATTCGAATTTGGATAAGTAAGAAGGGATGTTCATCTGAGGAAGCCCTGTCACTTCCACACCCAGAGAGTCCAGCGTGTCTAATGTACCGAAGTCAAAAACGACGACATGTTCAG
The DNA here is from genome assembly GCF_000328325.1 of Halobacillus sp. BAB-2008. Lineage (NCBI taxonomy): Bacteria > Bacillati > Bacillota > Bacilli > Caryophanales > Bacillaceae > Halobacillus > Halobacillus sp. BAB-2008. Next base: position 24,273 of record NZ_ANPF01000041.1, read on the forward strand.
GATTCTTTTCGAGCGTCGTTTCTCCAAGCTCGTGTTCAATCGTAACCTCTTCCTTCTTCCCCTCTTCATCTGCGGAAGCTTTCTCTTCCGCTTCTCCACTGTTTCCGCATGCAGCCAACAATAAAACAAGGGTAAGCATAGACAACAAACTTATTAATGATTTTTTCATATTCTCCACCTCTTCTTATGCGAAATAGACGCATATTTTATTTTGATTGATGTTTTGTACAGGAATGTCCATGTCATAGACATCACTCAGACACTCTCGGCAGATCATATCTTCGGCAGGTCCCTGGTTCCGTACTTTACCGTCCTTCAGTGCGACGATGTAGTCGGAGTAGACGCTTGCGAAGTTGATATCGTGGATGACGACAATGACGGTCTTGCCAAGCTCGTCGACAAGCCGGCGGAGTACCTTCATAATCTGGACTGAGTGTTTCATATCCAGATTATTCAACGGTTCATCAAGCAGAATATACTCCGTATCCTGCGCAATGACCATTGCAATGAAAGCCCGCTGTTTCTGACCGCCACTAAGCTGGTCAATGAACTGATCCTGAATATCCTCGAGTTCCATATAGTCGATGGCTTGGTCTACTTTCTGCCAATCCTTCTTCTTCAATCGTCCTTTCGAATAAGGGAACCTGCCGAAAGAAACAAGCTCCCTGACTGTGAGTCTGACAGTGAGGTGGTTGGACTGACGAAGGATGGCGAGCTTTTTGGAAAGCTCCTGTGAATCCCACGCCTCTACTTCCCTGCCTTCGATCATAATCGAACCGGTATCACTTGAGAGAAGCCGGCTCATCATGGAAAGGACGGTGCTTTTTCCGGCTCCGTTCGGCCCGATCAACGAGGTGATTTTACCTTTTGGAATATCAATTGAGACATCGTCCACCACTTTTTTGTTTTCGTATGTTTTCGACACAGATAATACATTCATCGTAATCGATTCTCCTTTAACAAAAGTCGGATGAAGTATAAGCCTCCGACGAAGTTGATGATGACACTGATCGTCGTCGAAAATGTGAAGACGTGCTCCACCATCCATTGACCGGCGACGAGGGCGATGATCGAGATCAGTACAGAAGCCGCCATTAAATCCCTGTGCCGGTAAGTCGGAATGAAATGATAGGCGATATTGACAACAAGCAGGCCGAGGAACGTAATTGGACCGACAAGAGCAGTCGCGACAGCAATGAATACGGCAATGATTCCGAGAAGCTGCTTGATTACTGCATCATAAGGCACCCCAAGGTTGACGGCATGATCCCTTCCAAGGGACAGAACGTCTAAATATTTCATGAATCTCCATAAATAAAGGAACGCAAGGACCAGCAGGATCACACTGATTACCAGCAGCTCTGTCTGGACATTGTTGAAGCTCGCGAACATCTTGTCCTGGATCAAAAGGAATTCGTTCGGATCGATCAGCACCTGCATGAAAGAGGACAGGCTCGAGAAGAACGTCCCTAGAATGATACCGACAAGGAGGAGGAAATAGATCGGTCGTCCCTCCCCTTTGAACAACAGTTTATACAAGATCAGCGCGAAGCCGATCATCAGAACGATCGACAGCCCGAAGTTGACGTAGTTGTTCCAGAAAGTCAGATTCGCTGAGCCGAACAAAAAGATCAGTGCCGTCTGCAGCAGCATATACAAGGAATCGAGACCGATCATACTCGGTGTGAGGATCCGGTTGTTCGTAATCGTTTGGAACACGAGTGTTGCGATGGCGATTGCCGCTCCCGTCAGGATGATCGCCGACACCTTCATGAGCCGCCTCGGCAGGACATATTCGACATGCCGCAAATCTGTGAACAGGAACAAAGCGATGAACAGAACAGCTGCCGTGGTTAATAAAATGAATTTGTACTTATGCCGCATACGCTTTTCTCCTAAACAATAAATAGAGGAACAGACCGCTTCCGATGACTCCGACCGTCACGCCGATCGGGATTTCATACGGATAAATAATGATTCTTCCAATAATGTCACAGGCGAGGACAAATAATGCACCAAGCAGCGCCGTATGGCTGATACTGTTCTTTAAGTGGTCCCCCCTGTAGATTGAGACGATGTTCGGGACGATTAAGCCAAGAAAAGGAATCGATCCCACCGTCAGGACAACGACCGAAGTCATCAGTGCGACGATGAACAAACCTATGTAGACGACCTGCTTATGGTTCATCCCGAGATTCTTCGAGAAATCTTCGCCCATTCCCGCGATCGTGAATCGATGCGCAAAGAGGTATGCGAGAATGACAAGCGGGATACTGAGATAAAGCAGCTCATAGTCCCCCTTCAAAATCATTGAGAAATCGCCCTGGAGCCATGATCCGATGCTCTGGATCAAATCATACTGATAGGCGAAGAATGTCGTGATCGAACCGATGACATTCCCAAGCATGATCCCGACAAGCGGAATGAGGATTGCGTCCTTCAGCTTGATTCCATCGAGAATCTTCATAAACAACATCGTCCCCGCCAATGCGAAGAGAAACGCAATCAACGTCTGGATTAACGGGCTCGCTGATGAGAACAAAAGAAGCGCCACAACGATTCCGAGCCGTGCGGAATCGATCGTTCCGGCAGTCGTCGGGGATACGAACTTGTTCCTGCTCAGCTGCTGCATAATCAATCCGCCGATCGCCATGCTCATGCCGGCGATAAGGATACTGACGAGCCGCGGGAATCTGCTCACCCAGAATACCTTCCACTGCGATTCATCCCATGTATGTACTTGGAGCATCGGCAGATCCGAAACACCGATGACGAGCGATAACCAAGACAGTACCGCTAAAAGAATGAATAAATACCTACGCTTCATACGATCGACTCTTCCTGTTTTTAATTGATAACGATTATCATTATCTATTACAAATAATACTATAAAGTCTCCAGTAGGTGGAAGGTCAATAGCATATGGCCAAAAAGTCAATTTAGTTTAATTAATGGAGCAGAGGGAATAATCCTAGCATCTCATTAAAAAGGAGTTTTGCTGCGACATGTCCCACTATATTGAAGTAGATCACCAGGTAGAGTTATATGTAGAGGATATCGGAGAAGGACAGCCGATCGTATTTCTGCACGGCTGGCCGCTCAACCATAAAATGTTTGAATACCAAATGAACGAACTGCCGAAGCAGGGCTATCGTTTCATCGGCATCGACATGCGCGGCTTCGGCAAATCGGATAAACCGGCTTCCGGCTACGATTATGATACGCTCGCTCATGATGTGAAGACGGTCACCCAATACTTGCAGCTGAAGGACTTCTATCTCGTTGGATTTTCCATGGGTGGACCGATCGCTGTCCGTTATGCAACAAAATATGCCGGAGAGGAATTAGCCCATCTCATTCTTGCCGGCGCGGCTGCCCCGAGCTTTACGAAACGTGACGGATACCCGTACGGCATGGAAACGGAGGAAGTAGATGAATTGATAGAAGCGATCAAGAATGACCGCCCTGCCGCCTTGAAAGACTTCGGCTCCGGTTTCTACCATTCCGAGTTGTCGGTATCATTTGAAGAATGGTTCCTCGGTCTTGGGTTGGAGGCATCCGCGCACGGAACGATCGCCTGCGCCGAATCACTGCGGGATGAAGACCTGCGCGACGAGCTCGGACAGATAAACGTCCCCACCCTCCTCATCCATGGGAAGAAGGATGAAATCTGCGACTTCGCTTTTTCAGAAGTGATGGACCAGAATATTCCGGACAGCACACTCGTCCCTTTTGAAAACAGCGGCCATGGGATGGTTTACGATGAAAAAGAAAAGTTCAATCAGCTTCTGATTGATCTCCTGAAATAAGAAAACACAAAGAGCCCGGATCTCTGACTGCAGAGACCGGGCTCTTTTACTGTGATTAAAAGGAACAGAGGCAGGGGAAACTATCCACTGCCTCGATCGGTCATCTCAGGCGATGACCATCCTTTTCGGATTAGCCAGCTCACGGATCAAAGGCAGACGCGAAAGATCCACGTTTCCACCACTGATAACGACACCGCAATGTTCATTGTCCAACGAACCGCATGTACGAAGCAGACCGGCAAGAGCCGTTGCGCCTGCACCTTCCACCAGCGTCTTCTCTCTTTCAAGAAGCAGCAGCATCGCTTCGGCAATTTCGTGTTCTTCCACCGTGATTACTTGATCCACGTATTTCTGGATGCACGTATAGGTCAATTTCCCATGCTCCTTCACCGCGATACCATCAGCAATCGTCTGAACAGATGTCAGCTTCTCCGGACCTTTCTTATAAAGAGCGTTATACGTCGAAGGCGCTTTGGCAGCCTGGACACCCACGATACGGATCTCCGGCTTCAGCTGCTTGGCTGCAAAGGCGATACCACTGATCAGCCCGCCGCCGCCGACAGGCACGAAAATCCGATCCAAATCGGGCTGCTGCTGAAGCATTTCGACAGCCACCGTCGCCTGTCCTGCCATAACTTCGTAATCATCGAACGGGTGAAGGAATGTCGCTCCCGTCCGCTCCTGTTCGATCAGAGCGGCCTGATAGGCTTCCTGGAACGACTCGCCTGTCAGGACGACGCGTGCTCCATATCCTTCCGTCGCTTCCACCTTTGCTTTCGGTGTATGCTCGGGCATGAAGATAACGGCCCTTATCCCGCGTTTTGCCGCCGCATAAGCGACACCCTGTGCGTGATTGCCGGCGGATGCCGCAATCACGCCGCAGGACGCTTCTTCCTCCGTCAAACAAGCCACCTTATACGACGCACCTCTTATTTTGAAAGCTCCTGTCTTCTGCTGATTCTCCATCTTCAAATAGACCGTCTGACCGGTTCTCGCATTGAAGGTCGATGATGTTTGAAGTGGTGTACGATGCACCACCTCCTGTAATTGTTCCTGTGCATCCATCACTTTAGCCAGCGTTAAGAAATCCCCAACGTCTTCACTCCTTTTGGTTTGTTTTCGTACTGGTCGATCTTATCCTCATACGTCAGCGTCACAGCAATTTCGTCCCAACCATTCAAAAGCATCTCTTTATGGTAGGCCTGGATATCAAAGGATACCTCTAAATCGCCGTCATCGATGACTTGATTCTCAAGATCGACCTTGAGCTCGTACTTTCCTTTTTCCGCCTTTTCCATCAGCTGATCCACAACCGGCTTCGGCATCTGAATCGGAAGAATTCCGTTCTTGAAGCAGTTGTTGTAAAAGATATCGGCGAAACTCGGCGCAAGGACGACTTTGAAACCGAAGTCCTGAATGGCCCAGGGAGCGTGTTCCCTGGACGACCCACAGCCGAAGTTTTCCCCTCCGACGAGAATGGAGACCCCGTCGTATTTCGGATCGTTCAAAGAAAAGTCTTCGCGTGGCGTCCCATCGTCATGGAAACGCCAGTTATAAAATAGGAATTGACCGAAGCCCTGCCGTTCGATCCGCTTCAGAAACTGTTTCGGTATGATTTGGTCAGTATCTACGTTCTCCCTGTTTAAAGGAAAGACAAGTCCTGTATGCTGTTTAATCGGTTCCATCTGCTCAACCTCCTACGGCACTGGCATATTTTCTGACGTCGACGAAATGTCCTTCAAGAGCCGCGGCTGCCGCCATTTCCGGACTGACCAGGTGAGTTCTCGCTCCGTTACCCTGACGCCCTTCAAAGTTACGGTTCGAAGTGGATGCACAACGCTCACCCGGCGGGACGATATCGTCGTTCATCGCCAGACACATGCTGCATCCGGCATCGCGCCATTCAAAGCCGGCCGTCAGGAAGATCGTATCAAGGCCTTCTTGCTCTGCCGCCTCCTTGACCGATTTCGATCCAGGTACTACGAGTGCACGAACTCCTTCGTGGACTTTGCCGCCACGGATGATTTCTGCTGCTCTTCTTAGGTCACTTAATCGGGAGTTAGTACAGGATCCGATAAACACATGCTGGACCGGAATCGATTCAATGGCCTGGTTCGGTTCCAGACCCATGTAATCGATCGCACGCTCGATGCCGTCGCGGTCATCCGTCACTTTCTCCGGATCCGGAACGCTTCCACCGACAGGTACACATTGTGACGGGTTTGTGCCCCATGTTACCTGTGGTTCGATTTCATCGGCATGAATCGTCAGCGTCTGGTCGTAAGTCGCACCCTCATCAGAAGCAAGGGACAGCCACTGCTCTGCCGCTTCCTCGAAGTCTTCTCCAGCCGGTACGTAACGCTTACCCCGCAGGTAATCGATCGTCGTTGCATCCGGGCTGATCAAACCTGCCCGGGCACCAGCTTCAATCGACATGTTGCAGACGGTCATCCGCTCTTCCATCGTCAAATTGCGAACGGCTTCGCCGGTATATTCGATGACATGACCAGTACCAAAACGAACGCCGTATTTTCCGATGATGGCGAGAATCAAGTCCTTCGCTGTTACCCCGGTTCCAAGTCTTCCTTCCACCTTCACCTGAAGTGTTTTCGGACTGGCCTGCCAGAGAGACTGGGTTGCAAGGACGTGCTCCACCTCACTGGTACCGATACCGAAAGCAAGGGCTCCGAAAGCCCCGTGTGTTGATGTATGGCTGTCTCCACAGACGATCGTTTTCCCGGGCTGTGTCAATCCAAGTTCCGGGCCGATGACGTGGACGATCCCTTGATCCGGATGATGGATGTCCGCCAGGCGGACACCGAATTCCTTACAGTTCGCTTCAAGAGTCTCCATCTGTTTCTTCGATACCGCATCTTTGATGACATTACGATGGACCGTTGGAACGTTGTGGTCCATCGTCGCAAAAGTACGATCCGGGCGGCGCACCTTTCTCCCGCTCATACGCAGCCCTTCGAACGCCTGGGGAGAGGTCACCTCATGAATCAAATGCAAGTCGATATAGAGGAGGCTCGGTTTCCCTTCTTCTTCGTGGACGACATGCTGATTCCAAATTTTTTCAATGATTGTTTTTGGTTGACTCATTCCGTTCCGCTCCCTTCTTCCTGTTTATACATAACAGCGCATAATATTTTCCGTCGTATCACTGGCACGGATTTGATCGACGACTTTGGCAGCCAATTCACTGCCGCTCACCTGCTTTCCTTTAAACAAATGGATATCCTGTGTATGATACCCCTCTCCAAGCACTTCCTGAACGGCTGTCTCCACCTGCTCCGCCTCTTCCTCCATACCGAAGGAGTGCTTCAGCATCATGGCGACGGACAAAATACTTGCCAGCGGATTCGCTTTATCCTGGCCGGCGATATCAGGCGCGGAGCCGTGGACAGGCTCGTAAAGGCCGACCCCTTTTTCATTGAGGCTTGCGGATGGAAGCATGCCGAGGGAACCAGTCAATACGGAAGCTTCGTCACTCAGGATATCTCCGAACATGTTCTCTGTCACAAGGACGTCGAAGTATGCCGGATTGGTCACAAGCTTCATTGCTGCCGCATCGACGAGCATATGCTCGACCGTCACGTCCGGATATTCCGCTTTCTTCTCCTCCACGACTTCGCGCCACATGCGGCTCGACTCGAGGACGTTCGCTTTATCCACAGAAGTGACGCGCTTCTTCCGCACGCGGGCACTTTGGAAAGCCTGATCTACAATTCGTTCGATTTCCCTGCGTTCATAGGCAAGGGTATCGACCACTTCTTTCCCGTCGTTGCGGCGCTCGCTCGGCTGGCCGAAGTAAAGGCCTCCCGTCAGTTCCCGGACAATCAGAAGATCGCTTTCTTTCACCACTTCTTCTTTCAACGGCGATGCATGGAGCAACTGTTGGAACGCTTTGACCGGGCGTAGATTCGCAAACAGCCCAAGCTGCTTACGGATGCCGAGCAGGCCTTTCTCCGGCCGCAGATGTCCAGGGAGCTTATCCCATTTCGGACCCCCGACGGCGCCTAAGAACACAGCGTCCGCTTTTTTTGCCGCCTTAACGGTATCATCCGGCAGCGGCGTTCCATGTTGATCGATTGCTGTACCTCCGATGTCATGACTTTCAAATGTGAAGGAATGCTGGTATCGGTCTGCGATGGCTTCCAGTACGTTTTTTGCCGCCTTCGTCACTTCAGGACCGATGCCGTCTCCCGGTAGTAGCACGATATGTTTCTCCATGTCCATCCCCCTTTGTTCATACTTGGATTTGTTCATAATCAGCAGAACGTTTCCGCTGGTAAAGTGTTCGGTTCACTGCGTTCAAGAAAGCATGAGCAGATGCTTCCAGCACATCCTGCGCCGAGCCGCGTCCGGATGCCGTCACCCCGTCGACGGATACTTGGACGTGGACCTCTGCAAGAGCATCCCGACCTCTTCCGACAGAGCTGAGCTGGTAGTCCTCGAGATGTACGTCCGCTTCGATCAGATCGTCGAGCGTATTATAAATCGCTTCGACACTTCCTTCTCCCGTGTTTGCCTTCTCCACTTCCTTACCTTCCGGCGTCGTCAGGAGAACCGTAGCAGTCGGACGATTGATGCTTCCATATTGGACTTGGAATGCCTTCAGTTCGTATTTCGGCTGGTCCGCATGCTCTGTCTGCGTATCGATCAGAATCGCAAACAAATCCGCATCCGTGACCTCTTTCTTCTTGCCTGTCAACGTCTTGAACGATTCGAACGCTTCCTGTAGCTTCGTTTCATTCAACTCAAAGCCGAGCTCTTCTGCCTTTTGTTTAAAAGCGTGGCGGCCGGAGTGTTTACCAAGCACCATGTTTGTTGCTTCCACACCGACCATTTCCGGTGTAATAATTTCATAAGTGGAGGACTCCTTCAGCATACCGTCCTGGTGGATGCCGGACTCATGCGCGAAGGCGTTACGTCCAACAACCGCCTTGTTCCCGGGAACCATCATTCCTGTCAAACGGCTGACAAGTTCACTCGTACGCTTGATCTCCTTCAATACAAGACCTGTCTCCAAATCAAAACGATCTTTCCTGATCTGAAGAGCGACGGCGATTTCTTCCAGAGCGGCGTTGCCGGCCCGTTCCCCGATTCCGTTGATCGTCCCTTCAATTTGGCGGGCTCCGTTTTCGATGGCTGCCAGAGAATTACTGACGGCCATACCAAGGTCGTCATGGTTGTGCGTGGACAAGACTGCTTGACTTATATTCGGAACGTTTTCCTGTACGTAGCGGAACAGGCTGCCGATTTCATCCGGTGTCGTATAACCGACCGTATCCGGAAGGTTGATGACGCTCGCCCCGGCATCGATCACTTTCTCGATGATATGGACGAGGAAATCACGATCGGACCGTAAAGCATCCTCCGCGGAGAACTGGACATGCGGAAATCTCTCCTTCGCATAAGCGACCATTTCCACCGCTTTCTCGACGACTTCATCCGGCGTCTTTTTCAACTTGTGTGTCATATGAATCGGGGATGTCGCGATGAAAACGTGAAGACGGGGTTCCGCGCCTCCTTTTAAGGCTTCCCACGCGATATCAATATCCTTTTTATTCGCTCTTGCAAGTCCGGTGACCGAACAACCGCGGATCGTATCAGCAATCTCTTTGACTGAATCAAAGTCCGCCTGGGAGGAAGCAGGGAAACCTGCTTCCATGATATCCACACCCAGACGTTCCAACTGCTTGGCGATTTCCAGCTTCTCCAAACGGTTCAAGTTGACACCCGGGGACTGTTCTCCATCCCTAAGCGTCGTATCGAAAACCTTAACGCGAGCCATGTGCGACCACATCCTTTTCTTTAGATTGTGACTTCTTAACGAAAGGCATTAACGCACGGAGCTCTCTACCCACCTTCTCGATTTGATGATTGTTTTCACGGTTTTCGATAGCTGTGAATTCCGGACGGTTGACCTGATTCTCTAGGATCCAGCCTTTTGCAAATTTACCAGTCTGGATATCCGTCAATACTTCTTTCATGCGGGCTTTCGTCGTTTCATCAACAACGCGTGGTCCGGAAACGAAATCGCCCCACTGAGCTGTATCGGAGATGGAATAGCGCATGCCTTCCAGTCCGCCTTCGTACATAAGATCAACGATAAGCTTCAGCTCATGCAGACACTCGAAGTAGGCAACTTCCGGCTGGTAACCGGCTTCTGTCAACGTTTCAAATCCTGCTTTCACAAGGCTTGTAAGTCCCCCGCACAGCACAGCCTGTTCCCCGAACAAATCTGTTTCCGTTTCTTCCTGGAACGATGTTTCCAATACGCCGGCACGACCGCCGCCGATTCCTTTAGCATAGGCAAGAGCAATTTCTTTCGCTTCTCCACTCACGTCCTGCTCGACTCCGATCAAAGCAGGTACTCCGGCACCTTCTTCAAATGTACGGCGGACAAGGTGACCCGGGCCCTTAGGAGCGACTAAGAAAACGTCAACGTCGGAAGGCGGTACGATTTGGTTGAAGTGGACGTTGAAACCGTGGGCGAAAGCAAGGGCTGCTCCGGCTTTCAAATTCGGTTTGATGTGCTCTTCATACACTTTCGGCTGATATTCGTCCGGAAGCAGGATCATGACAAGGTCTGCTCCTTCCACCGCATCAGCGACAGGCTTCACATCGACTCCATCTTCCACAGCCTGATCCCAAGACTTTCCTTTACGGAGACCGACGACAACGTCAAAACCGCTGTCTTTCAAGTTACGTGCGTGGGCATGACCTTGAGATCCGTAGCCGATGACAGCTACCTTCTTATTTTTTAGTACCTCATCATTGATATCGTTGTGATAGTAAACATGTGCCATTATTCATTCATCCCTTCTCGTTTTATTATTTTAGTAGTGAATAAGATTTTATTTCCGTCACCTGCGGCTGATGGCCGCGAGTGAAAGCGGTAAGTCCAGTTCTTGCTAATTCCTTGATGCCGTATGGGCGGAGGAGGTCGATCAGTGCATCGACTTTATCCGATTTACCGGTCACCTGAACGGTGATGCTTTCTTTGCTGACATCGATGATCGAAGCCCGGAATGGTTCGATGATCCCTTGAATTTCACTGCGGATCTGCGGATTGCTGATCACCTTCACCATCGCAAGCTCACGGGCGACGATGGCTTTGTCTGTAATGTCTGATACTTTCAGAACATCGATCTGCTTATGAAGCTGTTTGGTGAGCTGCTCCAGCTTCCGCTCATCCTCTACTTCGACGACGAAGGTCATCTTGGATACGCCTTCTGTTTCCGTCCGCCCGACGGAAATGCTTTCAATATTGAACTGCCTTTTGGCAAGCAGCCCGGTCACCCGGTTCAATACACCACTTCGGTTATGGACGGTGGCTGTGACAATCCGCTTCATCGTTTCACCCCAATCATTTCGTGTAGTCCTTTGCCTGGTGCGATCATCGGATAGACGTTCTCCTTCTGCAGAACGCGGCAGTCGATGACGGCAGGCTGGTCGTCTTTCAGTATTCTTGGAAGAACTTCCTCGAGCTGACTCTGCGTCTCAATTTTGTACCCGGGGATCTGATAGCTTTCTGCAAGCTTAACGAAATCCGGCTGGGTATCGATGATAGATTCCGAGTAACGCTCTTCGTAAAATTTCTCCTGCCACTGTCTCACCATACCGAGCGCCTGGTTGTTGACGATCAGCACTTTGACAGGCAGCCTGCGCTCCTGCAGGACGGATAGTTCCTGAAGCGTCATCTGGAATCCTCCGTCACCGACAACAGCGATACAGGTTGATTCCCGATCGGCCAGCTGAGCTCCGATGGCTGCCGGGAAACCGAATCCCATCGTTCCGAGTCCTCCGGATGTTACCCAGCGATTCGGTTTATCGAACGCGTAATACTGCGCCGCCCACATTTGGTGTTGGCCGACATCCGTCGTCACCACTGCATTTCCTTCCGTGTATTCGTAGACTTTCTGAAGCAGCCATTGAGGAACGATATCTTCTTCCGGAAGGTCGTGCCATAACGGAAAGTCCGTTTTATTTCGAGTGATACCATCCATCCAGCCTTCATGATGAAGGCCTTCCACCGGTTTATCATTCAGAGATTCAAGCGCTGCCTTGGCGTCCGATACGATCGGAATGTGCGTCGGGATGTTCTTTCCGATTTCCGCCGGATCGATATCGATATGGGCGACGGTCGCATGCGGGGCAAAGTGCTTGAGATTACCGGTTAAACGGTCATCGAAGCGGGAACCTATATTAATAAGAAGGTCGCATTCGTACAAAGCCATGTTCGCTGCATACGTTCCATGCATGCCCGCCATCCCCATCGACAGATCATCACTGCCGGGATAACTTCCGAGCCCGAGGAGCGTTGTCGTCACAGGAAGCTGATAATTTCTGACGAATTTGATCAATTCCTCCGATGCCTGTGCATGAATGACGCCGGAACCTGCAAGCACGACCGGCTTCTCTGCCTTAACCAGCGCCTCGTGCAGCTTGTTGATCTGCAGCGGGTTCGGTTTGACCGTCGGCTGGTATCCCGGAAGATGGAAATCATTATCGATCTTCTTATGGTGAACCGTCGAGCTGATGTCCTTCGGGATATCGACAACAACAGGGCCCGGACGGCCGGTCGTCGCGATATGGAATGCTTCTTTCACCACTCGCGGAAGCTCTTCAATTTCCTGAATTTGATAATTGTGCTTCGTAATCGGCGTCGTGATCCCCATGATGTCCGATTCCTGGAAGGCATCGGTACCGATGACCCCTTTCGCTACCTGCCCTGTGAAAATGACGAGAGGAATGGAATCCATCATGGCATCGGCTATTCCCGTCACGAGGTTCGTCGCTCCCGGTCCGGACGTGCCGATGACGACTCCCGCCCGTCCAGAAACACGTGCATACCCTTCCGCTGCGTGGATTGCGCCCTGCTCGTGCCTGGGGAGCACGTGATCGAAGCTCCCCTCGGCGCGGTAGATGGCATCGTAAATCGGTAAGACTGCTCCACCTGGATATCCGAATAATGTATCAACGCCTTCCTCCACCAAAGCTTCGACGAGCAAATCAGCACCTGTTTTCGTCATGGTCTGCTCCTCCACGCTTGCTTGTGCCTTCATTTACATCCCTCCTGCATTTATGCTTAAAAGCTTATGCTTCTTCCAATTTATTTCGATAGTCGAATAAAAAAGAGACCTTCCCCCTCCTCAGATTCCGACACCACGGCAAGTGATATCAGAAAGTGAGGGGTGAAAAGGTCTCTATGTTTTCCACGGTACCACCCTCATTTATGAAGCCCGAAAGCTCCACCTCATGGAATCCGGGTATGGATTCCTTTTGATAACAGGTGCGGTGAAACACCTGGTCCTGCCTACTGAGATTCTGTTCAGCATGGACACTCAAGGACGATGTCAGAATAAGTTGTATTTCCGGGCTTCCAGCAACCCCGGCTCTCTGGGAATACAAATTCTTATTCCTTTATTCCTATCGACGTATTCGTCATCATTCAATTGTCAACGAACGTTAGCTTACGTGCGCTTTATCACTGCTGTACACTTTGTATCCATCTGTCGTCGTTACTTTCCTGAACTCCGAAAGCAGGTGATTGGTGACTACGCCTGGAGAACCATCGCCGATTTTCCTTTGATCGACTTCCACCACGGCGATGACTTCTGCTGCAGTTCCAGTCAGGAATACTTCATCAGCCACATACACATCGTGTCTTGTGAACGGTTGCTCTTTGATCTCATAGCCCTTCTCCTCGGCAAGATCCATGATCGCGTTGCGGGTGATCCCTTCGAGCGCTCCCAAATACGTAGGAGGTGTGAGGATTTTGCCGTTTTTGACGATAAAGATATTGTCTGCGGATCCTTCGGTAACATATCCTTGATCGTTAAGCATCAGAGCTTCATCCACACCCATTTGGTTCGCTTCCATCTTAACGAGGATATTATTCAAATAGTTCAATGATTTCACTTGCGGCGGAAGGACGTCCGGTCGGTTTCTCCGACTGGCGACCGACGCGAGCCTTACCCCGCGTTCATATAGTTCTTTCGGGAACAAAGCGAGTGCTTCAGCAATGACAACCAATCGGGGATTGGAACAGCTCCGCGGGTCTAAGCCCAGGTTGCCGGATCCTCTGGAGAGGACGACACGGATGTAAGCTGTTTCCAGTTCATTGCGGCGGACCGTCTCCGCGATAATCTCCGCCAGTTCCTCCTTTTCATATGGGACATCAAGCAGGATCGATTTAGCTGAATCGTAGAGTCGATTCAGGTGGTCATCGAGTTTGAAAATGTTGCCTTCATAGACTCGAATACCTTCGAACACCCCATCTCCATATAAGAAACCGTGATCGTAGACGGAAACGACGGCCTCTTCCTTTTTCACATACTGGCCGCTTAAATAAATCCACTGGCTGCTCATTCTCAGCACTCCTTTCTTTTATAGTTTAATGTTTGAAATCGTAAAAGATTCACTTTGAAAATATGGACCCTAAAAGGTCATTCCTGTTTACCTTTATAAGGGTCCCATTCGGGTCTTTCCACATGAACCAACCGGCCGATCGAAGATAATCGATGTGGTTGATTGAGGACTACTTTAAACCGATTTCGAAAGAAGGTCAACAGGTTTTGAGTAAATTTTCTGAACAGTTCCATTATTCCGATTATGCTAAAAGCGCTTTCATTGTTGCTGTGACTGTCCATGATCGTTCCAACACAGGCTTTCTTTTTTTCTTTTTTATCTTCTTTTCCCAAGGACAGCCCAGGCTGGAGACGTAAAAACCCAACTGGAAATACCCTTCCAAATATACAGGGCATAGAAGGGGTTGTCCCTGTTCTTCCGGCTACTTTTTCTATAAATAGTCATTCGCCCTTCCACATACGCCCCCTGCGACATATTTTGTCACATAGGAAAAGAAAAGGTGGTGAAAGTTATGGGCTGGTATGGCGGCTGTGGATACGGCGGTTACGGTTATGGCGGAGGTAGCACTTTCGTATTGATCGTTGTATTGTTCATCCTTTTGATCATTGTTGGAGCGTCTTTCTATAAGTGCTGATGCGGATGAACAGAACTACCTCTACCCGTTTTAAGTGGTTCTGTTCTAAGTAGAAGCATCTTTCCATTGCATAAAAAAATGGAGCCAGAAGTATTCACCACCTTCTGGTTCTCCATCAAAATTAAATGTATTTACGCGTTTCGATTTCTTTCCGATACATAACCGCACGCAGTCGTTCCTGGTCCTTGGCCGAGATCAGCGTGAACTTCGCCCAGTAGATATTTGTCCCTGTAGTCAGGTCTTCCTGCTTCTTCATGAGTTTAGCCTTTACATCAAAAGATTCTCCATTAAGCGTAAAAACGGTTTGAATAAAAATCCCTTCCTGAATAGGAAGACTGATGGGACTTGTAAACGTTAAACTCGATGTTGTGATATTACTGACGGCCCCACGAAAATACTTGTCGACGAGATTGTTATACTTTACATTATCAATTTGGGAAATCGTCACCTGGCAGTCTGTTTTTGTCACATCAACATTGTAGGAGTTCGGATCGACCGTGACCTTTTTCGCCTCTTTGATCTGTTTCTCCCAATTTTTCTTCTCCTTATTCAATGAATCGATGATGCCGTCTTTCTTTTTGAACTTATGGACGAATACCATGAGGCTGATTAAGAGACCGGCATTCAACAAGACGGCGTACAGGACGACATAAATCATCCGATTACCTCCCTTAAAATAAACCAGAGCAACAACAGAGCCGTTTGGTGCGCTTAAAGACCTTCGACGTTTTTATATTTAATGATAAGGTCCACCCGGTTTTCCACACCGAGCTTATTATAGATGCTTTTCGTGTGGCTTTTTACTGTATTGGCTGATATGTATAGTATTTTGGCGATTTCTATGTTCGTCACACCTTTGAGCAGGAGGGTGAAGATTTTGTGTTCGCTGTAGGTCAGCGTATTGGAGATGGCGCAAGGTTCCGCCGGAAGCTGGGACTGAAGATCCCGAAGCAGTATTTTTACTTTTTGCCTTTCCAGTTGGTCAAGCGTGTTGTCATTTTTCCATGCGTATTCCAAGCTGTTCGATAGCGTTCTCATTTCCTCTTCCGTCATCACGAACGACTGGATTTTCTTCATGACTACCCCCGCTTTCTTCAGTTTTTCCTCTTAATTACAATGTATCATTCGGACTAATACTTTCCCACTACTCCTCAAGGGTAAAAAACCACCCGTTAGTAGTAATTTTTGGATAAAAATACAATATTAATATTATTTTTATAGTGATTTACTTAGAATCAAATAACATATCAAACGATTATAAACTATATGTTTACGGGGATTATATCATTGTTTGGTTCAAGGAGATGATTATTTTTGTATATTATATTGAAATAACGACAATACTATCATGGCGACGGAGCCACCATGTATGTCATCACTGCACACCTCCGGCGCAGACGAAAAACAGCCGTGGATCCTTTTCCACGGCTGTTTCTTTACGTTTTCCACGCTGTTTCTCTTTTATATTCCAAGTTGATGAATGTTTGTTCAAGCTCCGGGAGCGTCATTTCTTCCGTCCGTTTGCCTAAAGGGTCTTCCGTGTACCCGTAATACTTCAAGCGGTCGATCAGCACGTACCTCTTTCCACCTGTACCATGGGATAAATATGGGAGAAGCATTCGTATCAACTCCTAGAATGTATGGGATATAGAAATTAATTCTACACCTTTATCGAATATTCCTCTTATTCACGACTATTTCCTTCCATTTATTTCTTCCCGTTTCCATCCATGTGCGAAAATAAGTGTTTTCTCCTCAAAGAAAAAGGATAAGGATGGATATAATGGAAAGGAGAGTGGGTCATTGGTGAAACATCAACGGTTAGTAAGATACTACGTTCCGAATCAGCTGGAAAGCGAGGGGAAATCTTTCCGGACGAGGACATTGGAAACAGAGGAATATGAACATCTTCTAAGAAACCGCCTGAAAGAGGAAGTCGATGCTTACCATCAAACAGAAGAAAACCGCCATGCTTTGACTGCGCTGGCGGATATCCTAGAGGTTGTCCATGCGTTATCCTATACACACGGCGCCTCCATTGAAGAGCTGGAGCACATCAGACAGCATCGTCGAAAAGTGATGGGCGGATTTCTCACAAAGACCTTACTCATCGATGCCGGCGAATGAATCAATCGATCGGGTCCGCTGCTTTTCCGTAGCGGATGACATCATAAATCGCCATTCCGTCACTCGGTTTCCCGTCTCCGGTCCGATAAGGAAAGAGGGAAAAGAAAATAAAGTACACAGAGAAATAGGTGAACTGATAGAAAAATAGATCGACAGGCAGCACTCCGCTAATGATGCAGGCATTCAAAATCAGGATGATGATCAGGTTGAAGCTGCTGCCTGCCAAATAAATAGCAACGTGCGCCCATTTTTTGTTATAGCGCAGCTTCTCATATTGGCACCATCCCTCCATGAAGTACATCCTCCGCACTTCCAGCGGCCCTAAACAGAACCACTTTTTCCCGGTACCAATGCAGAAACTGATCTTTCCTCCAAACAGCCTTGCAACCAACACGTGCCCTGCCTGGTGAATCAGCGTAACCAAAGGCAGTATCAAAAAGAAATTTATAATGAACATCGGAACATCATTCCATGTAAACATCGGTCTTCCTCCCTGCTAAAGCTAGATGTAACAGGAAGGTTCCCCTTTTTTCCGGGGACAAACCACATCTCGGAAAACTGAATCGATGGTCACAGCTTTTGGTAACTTCTCCAATAATCCGGCCTATTGTCGCAATAGTTCCAACACTTACTTGCGGGTTGTGCACCGGTATCAAATCGATTATGATGGGAATAGTGATTTTTTTACAGAGGAGCGTATTTATGAAACGATCCATATACGGATTGACATTTGAACAACTGACGGACTGGATTACGGAACATGGCGAGAAGAAGTTTCGCTCAAAGCAAGTATGGGACTGGCTGTACCAGAAGCGTGTGACCGAATTCTCCCAAATGAAGAACGTCAACCAATCCCTCATTGATCTGCTTGATGAACACTTTACGATTGAAACGCTGACAGAGGAAATCATGCAGGAATCGAAGGATGGAACGGTTAAGTTCTTGTTTAAACTGGCAGACGGCAATGTTATTGAGACGGTATTGATGCGATTTAATTACGGGTTATCCGTTTGTGTGACCACACAGGTCGGCTGCAACATCGGCTGTTCCTTCTGCGCGAGTGGAATTCTAAGTAAAAACCGTGACCTCTCCAGTGGAGAAATCGTGGAGCAGATCATGCAGGTCCAACAATATTTGGACAAGAAGGGCAAAGACGAGCGCGTAAGCCACATCGTCGTCATGGGAATCGGCGAACCGTTCGATAACTACGATAACTTGATCGACTTCCTGAAAGTCGTTAATGACAAGAAGGGATTATGTATCGGTGCGCGTCATATCACGGTATCGACAAGCGGCATTGCACCGAAGATCTATGATTTCGCTGATGAAGGCATCCAGATCAACCTGGCGCTTTCCATCCATGCTCCAAATAACGAGCTGCGTACGAAAATTATGAAGATCAATAAGGCTTATCCTCTGGAGAAGCTGATGCCTGCGATTGATTACTATTTGGAAAAGACGAACCGCAGAATTACCTTCGAGTACATTTTGTTGAAAGACGTCAACGATCACAAGAAAGAAGCAGAACAGTTGGCAGCACTGCTGAGGGACAAGCGTCACCTCTCCTACGTCAACCTGATTCCTTACAATCCGGTGGCCGACCATCCGTATGACCGGAGCGAGAAGGATGCCATCCTTACGTTCTACCAAACACTGATGGACCGCGGCATCAACTGTGGTGTTCGAACCGAGCACGGCACCGACATCGACGCTGCCTGCGGACAGCTGCGAAGTAAACAGATTGAAAAAGAAAAAGCACGCAAAAAGAAAAATACACCAACAAACTAAAAGCACGAGGCCCCGGCCTCGTGCTTTATTAGATTTCTTCTCCTATACCTCTTTCAAACGGGGGTTGTGTGTGCTCATAGATGACATACTGCTTTCGGCGGCTGTACCAGTGTTGAAGAGCGGCGGCATCCCTTCTCCGCAGGTCCTTCATATTCACCGTCTTCCCATGTTTCGACCGATTTCTGATCTGAATCGTTGCTGTGCCGGCGGCCCGCTGCCACGGCCAGCTTGTTGAACAGACCTCCGTAATCCTGCCGGCTTTCGTCAAATACGTCCGGTTTTGGAAAACGCCGCTCCGGATTTCGATCACATCCTCCTCCCACCCCACGTTTACAGGATAATGATGAAGGAAAGTCCAGAATAAAATTACGCAGAGACCGAACGGTCCCGCAGCGTATAAAGGTAAATCTATCGAGAAAAGTACCCAGGATAAGAAAATCAACAGTACCCCGACAATGAAACAGAAAGCCGCAGTCATCCTCATCACAGGCTTTCTCATCTTCGGTTTCACCGCATATTCGGGAAGTAGATGAAAGAGCATTCCCCTCGCCTGCCGTTCCGGTAAGTACGGAAAAAGGGAAGCACGGTCTTCCTCCTCCTCTTCCCCTGTATTTGCAAGAATGAACGTCACTTTCATTGTTCGAGTCATTCGCTTCCATAACCCCTGCCGGATAATGACAGCCTGAACGGAAGCTTTGGAAAAAGAAATCGTCTTCTCTTCCACGCTTCCTCTTGTTATGTAAAGATGCCTTTCATCTGACGCGATTCTATAATTTCCATACTTTTTATACGTGCGGAAGATTCCGAACACCGCCGACCCAATCATACAGCCGATAATGAACGCAGATACTTGAAACGGTGTAAGATCCTCATGTATCCAGTTCCATACATCCATCCAGTTCATATCAAAAAACTTCGAAAAAAGCGAAAGAAGAAAGGGGATAAAAAAAACGAAGCTTAAGGAAGTGAAAGACGCCATCATCACATCTTTCTTCCCTGCCTGGAAATGTACAACCCTGCCCGGATTTGCTGCTTTCCACTCTTCTGCGGCCGGAGGATGATCCTTGACGGCAGACGTATTCTCCTCCTCTTTTCGCTCCACGTTCCATCCGTATTGAAACAGAGCTTCCAATCGGTCCGCTTCCTTGAGCGTCAGGGAGCGGAAAACCCATTCTGATTCCCCTTCCTGTGACGATCTTAATTGAAGCATCGTCCTCCCGAAAAGCTGATACAGAAATGGAGATTTTCTCTCCACCCCGGTGATGCTGTCGTATGGGAGCGTCTCCATATTTCTTCTAACCAACCCCCTCTGCCACTCTATATACCCTTCTCCCAACGAAAACTTTGTCCCCCACCAGCGGAAGAAAAGATACAATGGGCTTACGGTGATTCCACCTATGTAGACATACCTCGCATACTCGAAAAACCATCCCACGCTGTCTCCCTTAATCCAAAACAGGAGGACATAGAAAAACAGACCATTTACAAGGAAGTGCAAAAAATCAAACACGAAAACCGTTGGATGCTCCCGCTGTGCTTTAATAGTCACCCGCCTCCTTCACGCTTCCGAACCGCGCCGCTTTCTCCTTCAGTTCTTCCGCATGTGCCCTGCTGAGGTAAGGAATGTCATGAACGGAAGTGAGCGTCCGTACCTTGACTGTCCACAAATCGTCCTTCTTCTGAAGCAGCCCTTGATCCATCTGAACATATACGATTTTACTCATTGGGATTTGACACAGCTTCTGCCTGAGACCTGCCCTTTCGCATATGCAGAAATTCCTCATTCCAACCATATTCCCAATTTCTGTACAATAACCGGGTATGATAGATGGACATCGGCAGGGAAAGAAAGACAAAGAGGAGGATACTCCAAAGCATCCATCCGATCCAGTCCGCCCAACCATACACATGATCCACATACAGCAGCACAGCAAGGATACCGAGCACGGCAAAGGTTGCCAGCGCTTCTGTTAGGACGGCTAATTTAACCGCTTTTTCCGAGACTCTGTTTTCTGTTTTCATCCCTTCCACTCTCCCCCTTCCTTTATTCTTCCTGATTTCAATTTAATGGAATTATTTAAATAAAGCAATATATTTTTATCGATAAACAATAAATAATTGTTGATTTAAATAAATTTTGGTATAGTTACTAGAGCTCTACTACACGTTGAAAGGGGATTTCCCAAACTATGAACCCGTTATATAAAATAGGTCGGTAGCTGCTTTGGTGCTTTTTTATTTGGTGTGTCTGCTCAGTATCTTCATGCTTGCCTCCAATATCGGCTACATATGGTACCCAAACAGCGCCTTCACCGCTTCACTCGGCGCCTTCGATCCGCTTTATACTTATTTCGAACTGCACTTCGACACCACACCCGTTGTCTATACGGAACCTTCTTTCCGCTGGCTGTCTTTTGCATCAGAAGCGACGATGACGGTCTTTGCCCTTTTATTTTTATGGTTCCTTCACCAGTTGTTGAAAAACATTCATCATGCCGGATTATTCACGGAGTCAAACGTTACGGTATTGTTCCGCTTCGGCCTTACCGTTTCCATTCTTGGAACAGCATTTGGATATATGGATTCCCGGCTTTCTTCTGCAGCCATTACGGCGCTTGATGTCCGGAACGGCTCAATCGAATTCACCAGCCTCTATCACTTGGATATGCTTTTCGGGGGCATCGTGCTTTTGATCATCGCCTCCGCATTGAAGACAGCCGTCCGCGCAGTCGAAGAGAATAAGAAAACGATATAAGGCGGTTTACTATGATACGAATTCAATTGGATGTCATGATGGCAAAAAGAAAAATGTCGCTGAACGAACTCTCGAAAAAGGTCGGGATCACTCCCGCCAACCTGTCAATCTTGAAAAATGAAAAAGCGAAAGCTGTCCGCTTCACGACGCTTGACGCGCTGTGTAAGGCACTCGACTGCCAGCCCGGTGACCTGCTGGAATACGTAGAGGAATAGTTTCTCAAAAACAAAACCCTTCATTCTACAAACCTCTACAAAAATAGCGATAGCTTCATAGACATGCATCCGCTATAATCCTCTTAGTATTATAAATTTTTTCCAGTAGAGGAGAACATGAAACGAATGAAAAAGACTTTCAGCATCGCGTCATCCATTTTGATCGCAGCCACCGTCCTTGCTACCCCTGCCGCAGCATTTGAAAAAGAAACGCCGGAAATGTGGAAGGCATATCAGGAAAGTAAGGAGCACAAAGTGCAGCTCGCAGCCGAAGAAGACTGGTCCATCACCTATGAAGAAGAGCCGAATGACACATTCGAGCAGGCTCAATCCCTCGAGATCGACAGCTTCATTATCGGCACGTTGACCGATTCCGACAAAGACATGTATAAGATCGAAGTCATCGGCGACCGCCCGGTGGAGTTATCTACCGGTGTATTTTCGACCTTGGAAGATGGAACGGAAATGGAGCTGAACGGCGTCCTTTATGATGCCGATGGAAACAGAATCGAAGCGGAGTTCGAGGATATAGATGAGTATGGATTCGGCGCTTTCTACACGGTCCACCCCGGCACCTATTATATCGAGGCTTCCGACCTGGCAAATCTGGATAACGGGGAAGAATACGGCGTGACTGCTTATGTGTATGTACCGCAGGCAGAAATCGAACGTATTTCCGGAGCCGATCGTTACAAAACAGCAGCTAAGATCGCTATTCGTAAAACCGGTGGCTATCCGGCGGCAGATGTCGTCCTTGCTACAGGCACAGATTATCCTGATGCCCTCGCGGGTGCACCGCTGGCATCCTGGATGGATGCCCCGATTCTTCTGACAAAGAAAGGAAAGCTGCCACAAGTGACGGAATACGCACTGGAAACGCTGGATACGGAACGGGTGACCATACTCGGAGGTACTGGTGCTGTATCCAAAGATGTGGAGAACTATTTGAAGAAGAATCTTGGTCTGGAAGTAGAACGGGTAAGCGGAACGGACCGGTTTGAAACAGCAGCCGCCATCGCCGAGCTGCTTCCGCCTTCCGACGCTGCCATCGTTACCTACGGACGTAACTTCCCGGACGCCTTATCTGCTGCTCCGGTTGCAGCAACTTACGGCCTGCCGATCCTTTTGACAGAAAAAAATTCCCTGCCGAAAGCGACAGAAAAACAGCTGAAGCAGTATGAGCATAGTTTCGCAGTCGGCGGCAGGGGAGCCATCAGCGCAGGCGTATTTAAGAAGCTTCCGGATGCGCAACGGATTGCTGGGTCCGACCGTTATGAAACATCCGTTGCAGTTGCAGAGACGTTCGAGATGGATAACCAATTCGTCCAGATCGCAACAGGCGCAGATTTCGCAGATGCCCTCACAGGATCTGTCTATACGTTTGGCGAGCCGGTGCTGCTGACACCGAAAAAGCAGCTCGCCCCGAGCGTAAAATCCTATTTTGAAGCAAATGAGACAACTTTCTTCCGGATTTTCGGAGGAACCGGAGCAGTCAGTGAAAAAATCGAAGACGAAATCCGCTCCCTTTTCGAATAAATAAAACAAGAGATCATCCATTCCGGCTGATCTCTTTCTATTGGTTGAAGCGTCAGGATATAGGATCGGACGCGTTTTCCTTCCCTGCTTTTATTACCTTACTGCGCTGCCACGTCCGGATCATACTCGGTACTCCTGCGGCCATACTTACAACAAAACTCCACATAGCGTACATCCAGTTCCCTGTAAGTAACGAAACAATAAGGAAGAACAACAGCTGACCGACCAATGCAAACCAGGAAGCGATCCAGGCAAAAGTCATATTTTCTTTCACAGACAGACCTTCTTTCTGCTTAAATTTTCTCCGTAGGCACTGTTAATGCGTGCTGTATAAAAGTAAAAGCCTCTTCTGCGGATGAGAACCGAAAAGCATAGCCATATGTAATCGGCCCCGCCCCTCCATTATCACGGACCGGGAACTGCTTGAAGGACGTGTTATGATTCATGCCCGCGGAAGCTCTCTCCAATTCCTTGTCCGCTTCGACAGTCAACGGATCCAGAACGACGGTTATCGTTTTGTTCGGTAATAGGTAGAGAAACTTCCCACTCGGTCCATGTTCCAGTTCCGTTGATTTCTTGGTAACATTCGTCACACGGTAACCCGCGTCGATCAATCGCTTAATAATATTCCCCATCGATTCAAGCCCCTTCCAACTACTATCATTCTATGTAATAACAAACCTGCATCCGATTGCCGTCAGGATCCCAGAAGTCGAAAAAGCGATTGTCCTTATCTGTTTGAACCGCACTTGTTTTCACTCCACGCTGCTTCAACGCGTCATGGACCTGTTCTGCATTCTCAACAAAGAAGATAGGATAACTTCCTCCACTCTCCGGAACTCCTTCTTCCAGCGTAATTGGCACCCCTCCGGCCTCCGGAGCCAAGACACGGTATCCGTTCCCTCGGAAAACTTCTTTAAGATCAAGAGATTTCTCGTACCAGCAACCTGCCCGTTCGATATCTTTCACCATCAGACATACTGTATCCAATCGTTTCAACACCATCGAGATGCCTTCTTATTCAGGACGAAGCGAGCGTTCCCTGCTCTGTTACCCGCTCTCCTCTTTTGTATAAATCGTGCAGCTCCAATGCTCCGTATTCGCCTTCCTTTTTCCGGACCAGCCGTCCCGGCGCAGTTCCCTTGCAATCAACCGGTTGAAAATACCGTGTCCTACAAGCACCGTATCTCCATGCTCTGCTGCTGCCTCACTCAGGACTTCCGCAGCTTTGTGTGCCCTCGCACGGGCGTAATCAATCGATTCGCAATTGTTCGTATATCCGAATCTCCAGAGGATTCTCAAGGCGACAAGCCACCACTTCGGAGGCTGCCGCCACGTCGGACCCTCGATTTCCGGGAGATCCACTTCATCAAAAAGCGGATCTTGAATAATCGTTCCCCGGGCCTTCAAATGCTTTGCCGATTCAATGGCACGTGCCCGGTGACTGGTGAAGAGGCATGCAGAACCGGATACTTTCCTTACGAGAAAGAAGTCATATTCCTTCTCCGCGACTACTCCAGCTGCATCATAACCTTTAACCCAATCGTTGAACTCCTCCCCGGTGATGGGTTCATTGTTTACCCATGCCGATTTCCCATGTCGAATCAAAGCTATTTCCATCTCCAACCTCCTCCCATGAGATGAGACCCTTATTCCCGGCCTTCATATCTGGAAGCTGTAACCATTATGTATGAAGAAAGAGAGCATATCATCCGAGGGATATGCTCTCTACTTCCTATTCGTCCCTTTTGAACAGTTCCTTATAACTAGTGCCGAGCGTCAAGGCTCCCAAAAGCCCGAAGGCTCCGGCAATCAGCCATACGACACTCTCTGTCGGTGTGTCCGATTGCAGAAGACCGGCCAGTAACCCGAATAAGACGATGACAGCCAACGTTATTTTCTTTTTCAAAAAGAACCCTCCTGTAAGTTTCGCTACTACATGTACGAATTCCTTCCGGTAAACGTTCCCTATCAATTCCACTTCTTCAGCGCATGCCACAAACCTTTCAGCTTCCGCTCAATCGGACGGTCCTTTCCTTCCTGCTGCTTCTGCCATTCATTGTAACTTGCAACCGCAATCAGGACAAGTCCCGCCATCAGCAGGTACACCCACCATGGAACGTTTCCCCAGTATGGTTTGGTTTGATAAAGGACGTTGAAAATAAGAACGCCCATACCGACGAAGAAATACGATTTGATTTTGAACTGCATACCGGCGACCATCGACAGAAGGGAAAGACCTCCGATGATCCATGCATCCCAGATCGTATGGCTCTTTATCGCGTCAACAACGAGATAAGCAGCGACAAGGAGGACTGCGGCGAATTGGATTTTGTTCATCACACCAGGTGCATCCGACCACAGCTTTTTCCTCATGAGAGCGAGTACGACAAGAAGCGGAAGCACTTGAAGCTCTGCCATGAATATGTCCGGAATGGAAGTCTCGTATGCCAGAAGAATAAGCAGGTAGGATGCATATAAACTACCGGCTCCGGCCGTATAAGAAATTCTGTCTGCATTCCGTCCCATCCATTTGGATGCATTGACCCACAGCCATGCCGTCAAAGCAAGAAGCGGAAGGATCCGAATCCATACCGAATCATCACCGAACGACAAACCGTTCAGGAAAAGCAGGTACACAAGCGCAGAGAAAGAATACGCGTCCACCTCATAATTAGAACCGATGAGCATGCGGTGGAATTTCTTCCCTGCAGCAAGAAGCAGAGCTACACATCCAAGGACGACAACAATCTTGATCCCACGATCCCACGCCTGGTTCTCCAGGAGATCGACCAAAATCAAAAGCGGCGCAAATCGGACGATGCTCCAATTTCTCCGGTGCAGGAAATAAAGGATAGAAACCGCATAGGCGAGCGGGAGGAGAAATTCCCAAGGCGCCCACGCCTGTCGGAAGACAGTAAAGTACAGGAGACCGAGGATGGAAAACGGAATCCAATACCATTCCAAGCGGTTTTTCCAAACCAAGGGAAGGACTGCCCAAGCACCAAGAAACAGCGCACTTGCCACCATGAAGATATACCCGCTGAACACATCCTCATACAGAGAATAGTAGCTTCCCAGTGTGAAGAGAAACAGGAAGACTACACTCATCCCGAAGTACAGCATCAGCTTGATTTCCCACTCCCTCTCTGCCTTCCACGCACTGAAAAGATAGACAGCGGCCGGAACGACAAGCAGGATGGGATGGACCGCCGGTTCGGGTGTGACCTGATCAAACAGACAGGCGAGGATAACAAGCGGATGGACGGCGTGTCCGGTCCAATAGAAGTTTGGCTGCATCCCTTCCCACTTCGTGCGTCCAAACTCTCCAAGAGCGACCATCACTACAGGGGCGAATGCAGTAAAGATAAGTAAAGACGCAAAGCTCTCTAATGAGAGCGGTTCGGCTAATGAAAAGTAAAAGAATAAAGTGACGATGGATACCGCAATCCAAAGCGATGACTGACCGGTGGAACAGATGAGCCAGTACAGCATAGCCGTGCCGCCAAGTAAAATCAGCGGAGCGATGAACATCCGGTCCACGTCGGCCGTACCGAGAAAAATTATACCGAAGATATACGCACCTTGACCGATGTTAAAGCTGGACTTCGACAGGCCGTTCTCACCGATCCGCTTCCAGAAAAGATGCAGCAGGCAAAGGATTACACCGGTCAAAGCCAGGTGGAACGGGACGCCGAATGTATCGGCATAGCCGGGCACCCACTCGATCACCTTTAAATACAAGGCACCAGAGGCCGCAAGCCAGGAGGCCGGCTGGATCCATACGACAGCTTTTTCTACAGATTCTGCCGACTGTTTCCACTTCACCACATAGGCAAGACAACCGACAACAAACAGCTGGAACGCGCTGTATCCGTATAGAAGTTCATAAAAGCTGTAGCAGATGGTTCCTGCCATAAGGACTGCCGATACCACGAGACTGCTTTCCTTCACCGATTGGAGCCAAGGCTGTTTC
This sequence comes from Halobacillus sp. BAB-2008, assembly GCF_000328325.1. Classification (NCBI taxonomy): domain Bacteria; kingdom Bacillati; phylum Bacillota; class Bacilli; order Caryophanales; family Bacillaceae; genus Halobacillus; species Halobacillus sp. BAB-2008. The sequence goes on from NZ_ANPF01000041.1 coordinate 51,493, forward strand.
GTCCAGAGTCCGACATAGAGGAGGGTGACAACAGCCGTCAGGAACAGCTCCAGGAACAGTGGGAAGACCGCGATCTGCTCCCATACCTGCCACAAGCCGACATAGAAGAATACCGGCGCCATGTAGCTGAATAATGGATAACGAAGCAGATTGGCCAGCACAAGGTAGTTGCCTGCCACGACTAAATAAGCGGCGGCAAACATCCAGGAACTTTCGCCTTCTCTGAGTAAAACACTCTCGTAGCTGATATATAAGAAGGCACAGAACGAGACGACGGCACTTGTATAACGGAACACCTTCTGAATAAAGTCGTGATTCCGGAAAGCATAGGCGAAGCCGAGATAAACTCCTCCAGCGACGGCGTAAACGACCCCGTCCACAGCCTGAAGCGGTGTATGGTCGACGAGTTGATAAACGGCATACACGAACATGACGGAGAAGACGAACTGATATTCCTTCGTACGGTACACGAATACCATCGCCATATAAATACAGGCGGTAAGCAGAAGGTTAAAGCTGTACAGCACCTCATTTTCTAAAAAGAATAAAAGCAGCATCGTCGAAAGGATCAAATTCAACTGAGCATATAAAGGCAGTTCTTTCGTAAACAGACGCCACTTGTCAAACGTGCCGTATTTCGTATAAATCACCAGCAGCCCTGCATTGAATACCATTAGAAACGTATAGAAAACGTCTATCGACAGCGGCAGAGCACCCAGTGCAAAACCGACCGTCAACGAAAGAAAGACAAGCGATATCCAGACATACAGACGTGATTGATGATCGAACGCATGCTTTACGTATAAAGGAAGCGGCAGAAAGGCACCTAAAAATCCGAGCAGGTATCTCCCTTCCCCGGCCAAAGAGAGGAAGCTCCCGAACAGCTCGAAATACCCGATGGCGACGACAGCGATCGGAATCAACAGACTTCCGAGCGTCAAAAAGGCGAAGGCCGTCTTTTGGATCTTCAAGAACCGCTGCGTTCCATAACTGAGACTGTAGAAGAACAAAGAAACGAACGCGATGGAAAACACCTTCATCCCTGCCCCCATCTGGTCCCACTGGCTTGTCGCAACGATCAACCCGGTAATGAGAAGGAGCGCGACACCAAGAATGAGTGACCACGTGATATTCCGCTCGCGGACCTCTTCCTTTGATTGCCTTACAGGTTCCGGCTTTTTAACAGCAGGAGAGGGCTTCTCCTGCACCGGTACAGGGGGATCGACACGCACGTCCTCCTTATTCTCACGTTCCACTCTTCTGTCGTGCAGGTACTTTACACTCGCATCCATGACCGTACGATACGTTTCTTCGGATAAGTAATCCTCCCTCCGAAGATGAGCCAATCTCTCTTTAAACACATCATGCTGTGTATCTTCTGATGAATGATTCATAGCATCCTCCCCTCTCCCTCTATCTTACGAACCGGACGCTCCGGCTTATGCAGACGTGTGGATCTGCCTTTATGGATGACCGATCGTTATGTAATTCAAATAATAGTTGACTGCCATCAACAAAAAGAAGCTGAAGAGCATGACGGTATTGACGATCATCAGCCAATACTTCTCAATAAACGCGGCAAAGAGAATACCGATTGGTCCGAACAGGAAGGTAGCCATCCAAAGCGGGCTGTCCGACCGGAAAAACAGATTCGGAATCCAGACGATGATACAGATCAAAAAGCATACCAGTGAGGAAATGTAATAGATTCTTTTTCTTTCCATCGCACCAAAAACCCCCAACTAATCTATGATGTAACATACACGAAATGGAAATTCTATCTTATCGTACCACAGCTTGGAATTCTATGACGAAATTTGTATAAAATAAGGTGCTTCCCGGCTGTTCTTCTACATAAAAAAAGTCCGGTCCTATACTAAGAACCAGACTAACAGGCTGTGGAGAGACATCATTTTCCAGGGCTTGATGCGGGAAACAGGCGCTTCAAACCAAAAAAAGTAAATGAGACGGTCAGCGGATAATGAAATCCCCCGACTTCGTATCTACTGTTAAAGCAGGCGCCTTACCGCTTCCACGCATCCCTTTCAAGCGGTGCTCTTCCTTCTCTTCATAAACGAGGTCATCCAGACGAACGGTGCCGTCCCCGGAATGAGATGCGAATTGGACCTCAAGATTTTTCGGTTCCTTTCCTTGGTAATCCCAAGCCACATCCCCACTGTGGGTCTTTATGTCTGCCGTTCCATGAATCGAAGGCTCCTTCACGATCACATCGCCGGAATGCGTGGATAAACCCAGCTCTTTCCCTGACAGTTCTTCGAAACGGAAGGATCCGCTTTGGGATTTCCAGTCACCCGAACCTACCTCATTTTGCTCCAACGACACATCCCCGCTCTCTGTTTTCCAGTGCAGGGTGGAAAACTCGCTGTCTACCATTTGAAAATCACCGGAAGCGGTATCTACGTCCGCCTCCTTCCCCTTCAGAGACTCTATCCGGATATCGCCGGACTCGCTTTTAATCGTGACAGATGCAAACAGTTCTTCAGGAATCGCGATCTCCACTTCCGGTCCTTTTGATTGAAGACCGAACGAGAGATTGACAGACGGTCCGGAGTCAAGCTGCTGAAGTGTCCACGTCCTTTTCCCTTCCTTTACAGCGTACATCTCTTTATTCCGTTTATTAGCAGGGCCCTTATACACCAACGTCAGTTCCTCTCCCTCTGCAGGAACGAGATGAACATCCATCGATGTCACGTCCATCTTAAGATTCTTCAGCTCTGATATGTCGTACTTCTCTGTTGCCTGTAACTTCTTCCGCATCAATCACGAATAAAGAGACGATGCTCCCGATCCCACTTACGACGAACACACTGACTAATACGATCCACCACTTCTTCATGCTCATTCTCCTTTAATGAGATGCCTATTGTATTTCAGATACGTCAAACTTCCTTTATACAGCCATTTACCTAAATGCCACAAACCGATCATCAGCATGATGCCGCCGCTGCCCATCGTCATCGCCATGAAAAAGTCGGCAAAGATATTAGAATACGTCCGGGTGATGAGCATGAACAGGAAGGCAAACGGCGTCAATGCCAGTGCTGCTGCCGTAGCGACCAAGCCGACATAAATCCCGAGAATGCCTAGTGCCGGACCGAGTACGATGACAAGGTTAAAAAGGCTCAAACTGAGACTTGCCAGAATGGCACGGAAGATATTCGGAAAGGTGCGATGCTTCTCCGCCTTCTCTATCAATGTACTGGCGATATATTCCTTCGCTACCTGCTTCGGGTGCCCCAGTTCACGGATTACCTCCTCCTCTTCCCTGCCTTCCTTCATCCCGACGCGGATGTGTTCCTCGTAATCAAATAAGATTTCCTTTCGTTCCTCTTCCGGGAGACCGCGCAGCTCCCGTGCCAATCGATCCATGAATACGGCCTTCTTCATTCCTTCATCCTCCTTTTATCCATCAACCCATTGACGGCTTCCGCTAAACGCGTCCATTCCTCCATGAGCGTTTCCATCCTCTGTGTTCCTTCTTCGGTCAACTGGTAGTATTTCCTCGCCGGCCCCTCCCTCGACGGAGCCATATACGTGTCCAAGTACGCCTCTTTCGTCAACCTCCGGAGCAGGGGATACAACGAGCCCTCCCCGATCTCCATATGTTCGGATATATTTTGAGCGAGCTCGTAGCCGTACTGATCTTTCTCTGCAATCAAGATCAACACACACAGCTCAAGCGCCCCTTTCTTGAATTGTATATTCAGTCTGACACCAACTTTCCATTTGTTGGTATAAGAATATCACTCAGTAGTGAACATTGCAAGGTACTGGATGAAAAAAATGAAAGTCCTGAGACTTTCCATGGACCCGCTAAGCCTTGGTTTCTTTTTTCTCCAAAAAATACTTGATCCCTGCCACCGTCCCGATACCGAGCAGGGCGTAATGCAGTCCTGTCACTGTGGACTGCGGAGTAATGCCGTTCTGCCAGAAAGAAAATGCAACCCCGAGCACGATAGCAAGAATCGGAATGAACCGGTTCGGTACCCTGTCCGTCTGCCGGATGGCATAAAGGACGAGCGCAAGGCCTGCATACGGTGTGAACCCTGTCATGAAGTCCATCATCATCCTCATTTCTTTATTAAGACATATACTTATACGTATTCACAGCCAATCCTTTCAAGTACGCCAACGACAAAAAGCGTCCTGCTTCCATCAGCAGGACGCTCTTCTTATATCTGTTGAATTCCCTCTACAAGTGTTTCAATCAGGAAATTCAAGTCTTCTTCTTCGATGACAAGCGGTGGAGCAAGCGTCAGAACATTATTGAACCCGGCAACGGTCATGCCGTTCTTGCCAATGATGATCCCCTTCTCCTTGCAGTAACCGATGACTTTATTCACCTTGCTTATGTCGAGCGGATCCTTCGATGCCTTATCCCGGACAAGCTCGATCCCTACAAGAAGCCCCTTCCCTCTCACATCTCCGACATGCGGGTGGGACTGGAGACGGTCGGATAATTCATTTCTTAAAAGGGACCCCAACTGTTTCGAACGATCGAAAAGATTCTCCTGTTCCATAATTTCAATGTTTTTCAGCGCGACGGCGCAGGCGGCAGGATGACCACCGAACGTATTGATATGACGGAAGAAATCATACGCATCCTCCCCCGAGAACGCCTCGTAGATATCCCGGCGGACAGCTGTGGCAGACAAAGGCTGATAGGCACTCGTAATTCCTTTCGCCATCGTAATGATATCCGGTTTCACACCATAATTCATGAAGCCGAACGGTTCGCCCGTGCGTCCGAAACCGCAGATAACTTCATCGACGATCAGAAGCGCCCCGTGCTTCTCGCATACCGCTTTCACTTCTTTTAAATATGATTCCGGCGGTGTAATGATTCCACCTCCGGTGATGATCGGTTCCATGATGACGCCGGCGATGGATTCGCTCATTTCCCATGTCATCACTTGATCGATTTCCTTCGCTCCCCATCGGTCTGATTCATCGTGGTTATTCCGGTACGTATCCGGCGGAGCGACATGGAGGAATCCCGGGGCGAGCGGTTCGTACTTAAACTTTCTTTGGGCCTGACCTGTTGCAGAAAGGGCAGCGGCGGAATTGCCGTGGTAAGCCCTGTAGCGGGAAATGAATTTAGAACGATAGGTATCCCCTTTTTGCTGATGATACTGCCGGGCAATCTTGAAACCCGCTTCATTCGCCTCCGAGCCGCTGTTGGAGAAGAAGATAACGTACTCATCTCCGAGCATTTGATTAAGCTTTTCCCCCAGCTTGATGGCGGATTCATGACTCTGGCTCATCGGCATATAGGACAGCTGTTTGATTTGATCATAAGCCGCCCGGGCAAGCTCCTCCCGTCCGTAGCCGATATTCACACACCAAAGGCCGGACATCGCATCCAGATAACGGTTGCCGTCGACATCCGTGATCCAGGCGCCTTTCCCCTCTTTTACAATCATCGTTTCCTTAGGATTGTACGGCTTCATGCCGTGCCATACATACTTCTCATCCTGAGCGTGCAGTTCACTTTTAACATCCGCTTTTGCCATCTTGCCGCCTCCTTTATTTGGTTACTTCCATTATCTGATATGACAAAGGCAGGCGCATTAGACATTGTGTCAAACACTCAACGTTCCATTTAAACATTTTGACTATAAAAAAACGCATCCCAGTGGATACGTTCTGTTCAGCCGGTTAAGAGACTTAAAACAACAAATATAAGGATGTAAGAACAGCCTTTGAGTACAGGGAGCAGGGAAGTGGGCAGACTCCGACCTAAAGGAGAAAGCAGGAAGAAGGCTCGCCTGCCGTGCCCTAGAGAGCGCCCCATTTTCCGGGAAACACCACCTTCTCCTATTATCCCTCTTCAACAAGTAAGGTACACACGTGTTTTCAATGGATCGTTTCCTGATATTCATGAGCGAGGAGGGCAAATTCGATGACCTGCCTTTTCTCAGACTCCATAAAATCAGCGCCAAGAAGCATTTCCAGCTTTTCCAGTCGATGGTAAAGCGTCTGACGGACGACAAACACCCGGCTGGCCGTTTCCTTCTTGGATCCGTTGCATGCTAAGTAGACCCGCAGCGTTTCCAATAGATTCGTATGATGCTTTTCATCATAGTCAATGATCGGCTCCAGGTATTCATGGACGAGACTGTCGAGACTGCTGTGTTTATGTACGAGGGAGATCAGCCGGTACATGTGCATATCATCATAAAAATACTTTTCGTTCCCGCATGGAAGCTTATCCTGAATTCCGAGTGTCTCCTGGGCCGTCTCGTAGCTCTCCCATAATTGATCCAGACGCTTCACATATTTCCCACCTGCAATTTGGAAGGATTCGATGCTCGAATCATGAAGCATGCTGATCTTGCACAGCCGGTCGATTCCCTTCTTCAAACGCGGCTTCCACTCTTCTCCGTCCTTTTTATCGAGAAGAATAAAGGTCAGCAAATGGCGTTTCTCGACAGGAAATACGAAGTAACCGTTCTGATCGAAAATGTTATGAAGCAGCATATTTAAATACGTAATATCCGGATTGTTGGCCTGTGATTCACTCATATGCAGCTTCACGGTCAAAACGATAGCGCCGGAGATTTCCGAACGGATTTTATAATGGGTAAGATGATCTCTGATTTCCTCCATGGTGTGCACCCCCTGCAGCCATTCGACGAGCCATTCCGTCTCCTTGGCTTTCCGCTTCTCCTCGGTGTAGAGCTCCCGGAGCAGATATTGAGCAAGCGCCGTTGCTGTCCGGTCAAGGAGAAGGGATTCAAATTCACCGAACTCTCTCCGGTTGCACACTAAATAGATCGAAGCGAACTCGCGGTCGAAAACGTGAACCGGCTGTTTGATCACGTGCTTCGACTGTTCCTTCGACCGGCGGTTCAGATCAGAAATAACCTTCTCCCGATCCACTTCCCGAAGTCCGGGAATGGTTACGACTTTATGATCTTTCGCAATATAAACCAGCTGGCAGTTGACATACTGCTGGAGATATTTAAGAATTTCAAAATAATTGTCAATAGCAAGCACGCGCTTATTCAGTCGCTGCGCATAATCTTCCAGATTCGAAATGAGTTCGTATTGATGATTGATTAAATTGGCGTGGATATCCTGAGTAATCTCGACGAACGAGACCTCCTCTTCGAAAACGATGATCGGGAAATCATTTTCCTCTGCAATCGACAGGGCTTCATCAGAAATGGCGTGAACGAAGCTGCCTAACTCGATGCAGATGCCTGCGACTTTCCGGTCGATCAGCTGATGAAGAAGGTGGACAAACAACCCGTCGTCATCCTTCCAGCCGAAGCCGGTGGATAATACAAGCTCTCCGCCTTTCAAATTACTGCGTACATCAATCATTTCGAATACATGGACCCACTTGACCAGGCGGTTCATTCCATTATGTCCTGCAATGACCTTTGCAGAATCGAAGTGCTTTCTGTTCAAGACATCCTTCATTGAAATGCGATACTTCATAGAAATACCCCTCTTCCAAAGTACTACAAACTATCAGAAAAATCTAATTAATTGTGAGAAAATCTTACAAAACAGAAAAATCCTCCTATACATTTCTTGCATGCCGGACTATTTACACAGGTGAAGCGCGATGTCACCCAATCATGACATAAACGCAACCGTCCGTTGACAAGATGCCTTTGGAATTTTATAGAAACTCTTCCCTTCCTTCTATACAATAAGAGTATAAGAAACGAGAGGGGTTTACAGATGACGTTTGGTGAGAAGGTCCGAAAGTTAAGAAAAGAAGATGGATTGTCGCAGGAGGCATTAGCAGAGGAATTGGATACGACAAGGCAGGCAGTGAGTAAATGGGAAAATGATCAAGGTTACCCTGATACAGAAAAACTTCTTACGATCGCCACCTATTTCGGAGTTTCCATCGACTACCTATTAAAGCAGTCCTACGGAACAAGTGCACCGGAAGCAGAAACCTATTACGTCAGTGATGAAATGGCGGAAGGATACGTTGATCAAATGACGAAAATGGCAAAGCCGTTTTCTTGGAGTGCAGTTCTGATAGCCTCTGCCTTTGTCCCTTATTTACTTTTCACCCGTCCGGCGGTGTACGCATTTCTCATCGTGCTGCTCGGGAGTGCAGGTCTGCTTACCTTTATTTATGCCGTGTCCAAAGAATCGAAGAAGTACGACGTTCTAACCACAAAGCCGCTCACGTTCGACCATACTTACCTCAGTCAGTTGACGGAACAATACGAGCAGATAAAAAAGCGATTTTCTATATGGATCGGCGTCGGCATCACTTTTATCATCATCGGGGTTCTATCCTTTGCATTAGAGGAGAATGGGATTACACAAGGGTATTTAACAGCATACTACCCGGTTTTCGTGCTTTTGATCGGAATTGGTGCAGCAGCTCTCTTCCGGACGCTCCCTGTATTGGCCGCTTATCAACTGCTTGTGCATAATGAACAACATATCCAAGCTCTCCAAGCACGCTCTGAGAAGAAATGGCGGAAATTATGGAAAGAATGGTTTTAAACAGAAAACAGCCGGCGCTAACGCCGGCTGTTCAGGTTGTCCAGAAACGTTAAATTGCCTTAACGTGGAGTACAGGCAGAATCGCTCTTTATCATAAAGCACTCCATCTACCCTTCGTCTACTAACAAGGAACTTTTTTCACGCAGCTGCAGCCTTATAAAATCCCGGCCTTCTTCTGCTGCTGAACAAGAATCGTGGAAAAGTATTTTCGGGAATCCGGATGGAGAATATGCAGCCTTTCCGTTTCCGATCTCGTGGAATCGTTCCCCTGATAATCGAACTCAAGGAAGGCACCATCGAGATTCTCCGTCACCCCTTTGATGATATATCCCTGCTCCAGTAAAAAATCGATTTTCTCCCGTTCCGCTTCAAATTCCTGATAACTGGACATGTCCATCTCCTCCTTTTAAGCTTCTGCTTTCGGTTTAAATTCATCCGTTCCGGTTTTTTTACCCAACCGTTCCTCGACAAAGCGCTCCCCTATTTCCCAATCCCGGCCTACTGTAATACCCAGGTAGTCCTCATCACTAGGGTTGTCGATCTCTGCCTGCCGGTGTTTGTTGAAGTACCAGTATTTTGCAAGGACATAATAAATGGCGGCACCCGCAGCGAATCCGACGAAGAAGGAGTACGTACTGAAGGAATAGGCAAGCACACTTCCTATTACCCAGGAAATAATTCCGGCCCAATTCACACCCCCGTCATAACGGTACTGGCCTTTATGTTCATACAGATCGTAAACATTCATCCGGCGTTTACGCAGGAGATAGTAGTCTGCAAAAATGATGCCGACTATGACGGAAAGAACTGCGGCAGCAATCAGCAGGACGGACATGAGCAGGTTAAAAATACTCCACGGCTGAATGATAGTCCCTATCAGACCGGCCATGAATACCCCCGCCCAAAACGGCAGCTTCGGACCGCCCACGTTAGAGAAAATAGTGGCAGCAGGTACAATATTTGCAGAGACGTTCGTCGACCATTGAGCGAGAACAATCATAAGCAAAAGAATACCAAGAACGAGCCCGCTGGCAGACTCCTGCAGGGCGACGACCGGGTCGAAATTGGAAACGGCAATATAGGAAACCGCTCCGAGTACGACAATGAACGTCTGTGTCAGCGGCAGGGCGACGAGGCTGCCTACGAGCGCACCTTTATTCCTTTTCACCCAGTTCCGCTCATGCTTCGGAGCTTTGATGAAGCGGGAAATCGATGAAATATCGGCAGCAAGCGTCGACCAATACCCCATGTTTCCGACTACGACGATCATAAAGGCTGTGAAGGCGGCTCCTCCGGTAACCGGGCTTTCCACCCATGACCAAATGTCTTTGTTCTGAGCAGCCGCTTCTCCGGACAGGTTAAAGAACATCCATACGCCAATCAGGATAATGATTGGAGCTGCCAAATCAGCAAATTTCTCTACAGCTTTAATACCCAACGCAGTATTGAATAATTGAAATAAAGCAAAAAGAACGTAACAGATGAACCAGTTATCAAAGCCTGTGAGGATGTTCAAAATTCCATTGATGGCCGTCGACCCGAAATACGTATTGATTCCAAACCACATCGAGGCAGCAACTCCTCTTACGATGGAGGGAAAGTGCGTGCCGATCGTACCGAACGGTGCTCTCATATAGACAGGAAAGGAAATCCCATGTTCAATACCTATATCCGCCGTGAGCGTAATGAAAAGCCCGATCAGAATGGTTCCAATCAGCGTACCGAGGACGACCCAAATCAAGGAAATGGACTGAACACCTGCTCCACCGATGGCAAAGGCGGCTAACACAACTGCCATCCCAACCCACATGAATGTAAATCCGAGCGTACTGATTTTCCTTTCGCGGTGAGGAATCGGCATAAGGTCCGGCGACTTTAAATGGTTGTTACTTTTGTCCATAGTCGGACTCCTCCTACTTATAAATTTGAGGCGGCCGCCCTTAGGAGAGGGCGGCCGGACCATCAATTCTGGTACAGTTCCTGCTGATTTTCTTTCCTTTCCCCAAAGCGGGCTCGCTTCAAGTAGCTGCCGCTTCCAATTTCACCGACGAACTCCTTGTCCTTGATGACGTACGATCCGCGTGACAAAACACTGACAGGTTGTCCTGTTACTTCCATCCCCTCGAAAGGATTGTAGTCGGCAGCCATATGGCTTGTATCGACGGAAATCTTCCGCTCAATATCCGGATCAAAAATGACGAGGTCGGCATCAGCACCGATGCTGATCGTCCCCTTCTGTGGGAAAAGTCCAAACGTCTTCGCAATCCGGGTGGATGTGATATCCACGAACTGGTTCAGACTGATTCTGCCCTTCTTCACACCTTCTGAGAACAAAATCGTCATCCGGTCTTCGATAATCGGTCCTCCATTCGGTATTTTCGTAAAATCGTCCTTGCCCATATCTTTCTGGCCTTTGAAATCAAACGAACATTGATCCGAACCGAGCGTCTGCAGCACACCTGTTTTCAAAGCATTCCACAGCACATCCTGATGTTCCTTTTCACGGAGCGGAGGGGACCAGACGTATTTCGCCCCTTCAAAATCCGGCTTCTCTAAATAGGATTGATCGAGAACCAAATATTGTGGACACGTCTCTCCAATGATGTGATAGCCTTTTTTCCTTGCTTCCGCTATCTCTTTGACCGCCTGTCCGCAGGAGACGTGGACGACATAGAGCTGGGAGTCGGCAAGCCCTGTCAATTGCGCAGCGCGTCCGGTCGCTTCCCCTTCCACTTCCGGCGGCCTTGTCAACGCGTGATAAATCGGCTCCGTCTGGCCGGCTGCGAGTGCCTTATTAACAAGATGTTCGATGACATCTCCATTTTCCGCATGGACCATGACAAGCGCACCGAGCCGCTTCGCTTCTTCCAGCGTCCGGAATAATGTTCCATCGTCTGCTTGGAACACGTTCTTGTAAGCCATGAAAACTTTGAAGGAAGTGATGCCCTCCTCATCGATCACGCTCGGAAGCTGTTCCAAAACGCTCTCATTCATTTCGCTGATCATCAAGTGGAAACTGTAGTCGATGACCGCCTTATCTTTGGATTTTGCATGCCACTCATCAATGGAGTCCTGAAGCGGTTTCCCTTTGTTCGTCAGACAGAAATCGATCACGGTCGTTGTCCCGCCGTGAGCCGCCGCAATGGTCCCCGTTTCAAAATCGTCTTTACTTACCGTGCCGCCGAACGGCATTTCCAAGTGAGTGTGCGGATCGATGCCGCCCGGAAAAACGTATTTCCCTTCCGCATCCACGACTTCTGCCCCCGCTTCGGATAACTGGTTACCAATCAAAGCGATCTTTCCATTCTCTACAAGAATATCGGCCTTGTAGGAATCGGATGCCGTTACGATCATTCCGTTTTTGATGAGTTTCTTCATTCTATCCCTCCGTATATTATTTGATTAAATCGACGTCACACGCTGCTGCGGCACCGATGGCTGTCTGCCGCTCGTTCCAAGTCATCGGCGGCTTGCCGTTGGCATACTCCACCATATCGATCGCCCCGTCGACAGGACAGACGATCGAACACAAGTTGCACCCGACGCAGTCTTCTTCCCTGACACGAAGGATATCGTTTCCGCCCTCATCCTTCAGCATATCGATACACTGGTGGGACGTATCTTCACAGGCGATGTGGCACTTATTGCAATTGATGCACACATCATTATTGATCTTTGCGACAATCTGATGATTGAGATCAAGGTTCCCCCAATCCGAATACTTCCCGACCGATTTGCCGACGAGGTCCATGACGGAATCTATGTTCTTCTCGTCCAGGTAGTTGTTCAAGCCGTCAATCATATCTTCGACGATACTGAATCCATGGTGCATAGCCGCTGTACAAACTTGGACACCGGTTGCTCCCATGAGCATAAACTCAACAGCCTCTCTCCAGCTGGATACGCCGCCCATACCGGAAATCGGTACGTTTATTTTCGGATGGCGCGCACATTCCGCTACCATATTGAGTGCGATCGGCTTAACAGCAGGACCGCAATAGCCGCCGTGCGCCCCTTTCCCGGCTACGTTCGGTATCGTGTCCCACGTATCGATATCGACACCCGCAAGGCTGTTGATCGTATTGATCATACTGACCGCATCAGCTCCCCCGTTAACAGCAGCTTGTGCAGTGAAGGTAATATCGGTAATGTTAGGAGTTAATTTGACGATGACCGGCGTCTGCGCCACTTCTTTCGCCCACATCGTCTGCTTCTCCACAAGCTCCGGGACCTGCCCCGATGCCGCTCCCATCCCCCGTTCGGCCATTCCGTGCGGACAGCCGAAGTTGAGTTCCAATCCATCGACACCGACATCCTCCACACGTTTGACGATTTCATGCCACTTCTCCTGAGTCGGTTCGACCATCAGGGAAGCGATGATCGCGTGGTCCGGGTATTTTTTCTTCGTTTCATAAATTTCCTTCAAGTTGACTTCGAGCGGCCGATCTGTGATCAGCTCGATATTATTGAATCCAGCAACTTTCTTCCCATTGAAATTCACGGCTGCGAAACGGGAGGAAACGTTCAAGATCGGCTCCCCGAGCGTCTTCCATACCGCACCGCCCCATCCTGCTTCAAAAGCACGCTGCACTTGGTAACCTGAGTTCGTTGGTGGAGCGGATGCCAGCCAGAATGGGTTCGGAGATTTGATTCCTGCAAGATCCAAACGTAAATCTGCCATAGATGAAAGCCTCCTCTTTTATTCGTTTATCTCATCAACGTTGGTGCCGGTGCGAGTTTCTTATGAATAGCCATAGCCGCCTCTTTCCCCTGCTGAGCAGCTGTGACGACCATCGCCTCTCCTTGTCCTTTAGCGAAAATGACATCGCCTGCAGCGTAGACGTTTTCCTTAGACGTCTGCAGCGTTTCCGGATCGACTTTAAGCACGCCATTGGCATGATCCAGTCCAAATTGCTCCAACATTTCCGTATAGCGATTTTGACCGATTGCTTTAATGACGACATCCACATCCATCGTGAACTCGGAATCCTCTACAGGCGCTGTCTTCCTTCTTCCATCCGCTTCCGCTTCGCCGAGAGCCATCTTCATACACTTCAGCCCGGAAACCCTGCCCTCTTCATCACTGATTACTTCCACAGGCTGTGTCAACCAGTGGAAGGAGACATCATCCTGTTTTGCGAAATCATATTCGAAATCGTACGCGGTCATTTCTTTCGCTGTCCTTCTGTAAACGATCTTTACATCCGCGGCTCCTTTACGTGCTGCGCAGGTGGCGGCATCGATGGCCGTGTTTCCCGCTCCCACGACAATGACGTTCTTACCGAGCAGTTCCTTCGTGATCGGCTGTGTCTTCGTTTCTTTCACAAATTCGATGGCATCCCGGACACCCTCCAGCTCTTCTCCAGGGATGCCCAGCATCGGTACATGACCCATGCCGATGGTCAGGACTACTGCATCATACTTCTCTTCCAGCTCCGACAGGCTCACATCCACGCCTACCTTTGTATTCGTGCGGATTTCTACATCCAATTTCCGAACTTGGTCGACTTCCCAACGCGACACGTCCTGGGGCAGACGGAAAGAGACGATGCCGTATGTATCGAGTCCTCCCGCTTCTTTCTCTGCCTCGAATATCGTCACTTCATAGCCGAATCGTGCAAGCTCACGAGCTGATGCCAGACCAGCCGGCCCACCCCCGATTACCGCCACTTTCTTCCCATTCTTCTCCCCCGGCTTGAACAACAGCTGCTCATTTTTGATTGCCCAGTCTGTGGCAAACCGCTGCAAATCACCAATAAGGATCGGTTCTGTCGAATGATTGAGCACACAAGCACCTTCGCATAACTCTTCTGTCGGACACACCCTCGCACACGTCGCTCCGACCGGATTCGCTTCCATGATCGTCGTCGCTGAACCTTTCAAGTTTCCGGAAGCGATTTTCTTAATGAACTTCGGTATATCTATACTTGTCGGGCATGCTTTGATGCAGGGAGCGTCATAGCAGTATAAGCAGCGGTTCGATTCCTCCATCGCCTCCTGTGTATTCAGGCCGGTATGGACCTCCTTGAAATTCGCCTGCAGATTATCGAGAGAGATACCCTTGCTTTTCAACTGAGTCAATGCTTTTCCCTCCTCTTAGTAATCGTCCATATAAAAAAGTCCTGTATAAAACGACCGATGTTCCTTCGTTCTACACAGGACTTCCAAGTGTTCGTGTTGTTATGGGAGCAGCTGTCCCATTTTCTCGTAGGTTTCTGGTCTTCGATCCCGGTAAAACTGCCATGTGTCCCGGACTTCTCGGATGAACTTCTTGTCCATCTCTCCGATGATCACCTCATCCTTATCCCGACTTCCTTTAGCGACGAAATCCCCCCTCGGATCGACAAGGTACGATTGTCCGTAGAATTCCCCCATATTCCATGGTCCTTCATAACCGACGCGGTTAATCGCTGCAAGGTAATAGCCGTTTGCTACCGCATGAGCCGGCTGTTCGAGTTTCCAAAGATATTCGGAAAGACCTGCAACAGTCGCAGACGGGTTGAACACAACCTCTGCGCCGTTCAAGCCGAGTAATCTCGCCCCTTCCGGAAAATGTCTGTCATAGCAGATATACACGCCGACTTTTGCAAAAGCGGTATCAAATACCGGGTACCCGAGGTTGCCGGGCTTAAAGTAATACTTCTCCCAGAACCCGTATCCCTCGTCTCCTACTCCGACATGAGGAATGTGCTGTTTTCGATATTTACCAAGGTACGAGCCATCTGCGTCAATGACAGCAGCTGTGTTGTAATAGGTTGCAATCCCTTCTCTTTCATAGATAGGAAGAACGATGACGACACCGAGCTCCTTCGCAATTTCCTGAAAGCGGATGGTAGTCGGTCCGTTCGGAATTTCCTCAGCGGCCTCGTACCACTTCGGGTTCTGCTCGGAACAGAAATAAGGACCGTAAAAAATCTCCTGCAGACAAATGATCTGCGCCCCTTTACCCGCCGCCTCCCGGACGAGCTTCTCATGCTTTTCAATCGCTGCCTGCTTGTGTACTTCGACTGGCTCGGAACCATCAACGTCATGAGACGCCTGGATCAAGCCGATTTGAACGTTATCAGACATAACTATTCCTCCTTATGTAAAGGTTGTTGTCTAGATAGAACATCGTGAACAAACGCGGGCCGGCACCCCATCTTGCCAAAAAAGAAAAAAGTATTGAATTTCAGTATTTGTAAT
>NZ_ANPF01000042.1:0-17431 GCF_000328325.1 Halobacillus sp. BAB-2008
TCCCGATGAAGTTGTGCAGGTTCCGGTCGAACGTGTACAGCCGAACCGTTACCAACCTCGAGCGATATTTAACAACGAGAAGATTAGCGAACTCGCCCAGACGATACATACGCATGGGATGATTCAGCCGATCGTTCTTCGTCGGTTAAACGAAGAAGATTATGAACTGATCGCCGGTGAACGCAGATGGCGGGCCGTCCAGTCGCTCGGCTGGGAAGAGGTTCCTGCGATCATCCGTGAGATGAATGATTCCCAGACGGCATCGGTGGCCCTTATCGAAAACCTGCAGCGGGAAGAGTTAACGGTCATTGAAGAAGCGGTAGCGTACGCACGTCTGATTGAACTGCAGGAACTGACGCAGGAAGCGCTGGCTCAACGATTAGGTAAGAGTCAGTCCACGATTGCGAATAAGATGCGGTTGTTGAAGCTTCCGGAAGTCGTACAGCAGGCTGTCATGGATAAGCAGATTACGGAACGGCATGCGCGCGCCCTGATCGGATTGAAAGATCCGGAACTTCAGGAAAAGATGCTTGCCGAAATCATTGAGAAACAGTTGAACGTGAAACAGACGGAAGAACGGATCGCCAAATGGATGGATCCGAAACCGAAGAAGAAGAAACCGAGGATGAAAGGTGTCAACAAGGATATGCGGATCGCGATGAATACGATTCGACAGTCTTTGACGATGGTGACAGATACCGGCATCGATCTCGAAACGGACGAAGAAGATCATGATGACTATTATCAGATCACAATTAAAATACCGAAAAAGAAACCATGATCGTACGGGGACCCATCTTGACGCTTAGTGAAGATGGGATTTTTTTAAGTCCTTCTGCCTATGTCTGCTAATAAATGGTAAGATGAAAGAAAAGCGAAAGAGGCAGGTGACACCATGGGTAGAGTGATTTCCATCGCTAACCAGAAGGGCGGCGTCGGGAAAACGACGACGGCGGTCAATGTCAGTGCAGGGCTGGCGCATCTTGACTATAAGGTTCTGCTTGTCGATATCGATCCTCAAGGCAACGCTACAAGCGGTGTCGGTGTAGAAAAAGGCGACCTCGACCACTGTATTTACAATATACTTGTCGACGATCTGGATCCTGCACGTGTCAGGACATCCACGCTTGCTCCACGTCTTGATATCATCCCCGCCACGATTCAGCTTGCGGGTGCAGAGATTGAGTTGGTCCCGATTATTTCCCGGGAAGTAAGACTGAAAAAAGCGATCGACCGCGTAAAAGATGAGTATGATTATGTCATCATCGACTCGCCCTCTTTAGGGCTGCTGACGTTGAATGCTTTGACGGCCTCCGATTCTGTCCTTATTCCGGTGCAGTGCGAATATTATGCGTTGGAAGGGCTGAGTCAATTGCTCAACACGATCCGCCTCGTCCAGAAGCATCTGAATAAGCGGCTTATGATCGAGGGGGTCCTTTTGACGATGTTGGATGCCCGTACCAACCTGGGTATAGAAGTGATTGAAGAAGTGAAGAAATATTTTCGGGAGAAAGTCTATCGGTCTATCATCCCGCGCAATGTCCGGCTGAGTGAAGCTCCGAGCCACGGACGTCCGGTGATCCTCTATGATGCCAAAGCCAGGGGAGCAGAAGTCTATCTAGAATTAGCGAAGGAAGTGATCATAAATGGAGAGAGGGTTAGGTAAAGGTCTTGACGCTTTAATTACCAACACAGAGAACATCGATGACAAACAACTAGAAACAATTGCGATTAAAGATTGCCGTCCCAACCCTTATCAGCCCAGGAAGTATTTCGATGATGAAAGCTTAAGCGGGTTGAAACAATCCATTGAAGAACACGGAATTCTTCAGCCTCTTGTCGTGAGGCAGAGTATTAAAGGCTACGAGATTGTGGTCGGAGAACGCCGGTATCGTGCAGCGAAACTTGCCGAACTGGAGACGATTCCTGCGATCATCCAGCCGTTGACGGATGAGCAGATGATGGAACTTGCCCTCTTGGAAAACCTGCAGCGGGAAGATTTGACGCCGATCGAGGAAGCGAAATCCTACGAGCAATTGATCAGAGAACTCGATGTCACACAGGAGATGCTTGCGAATCGTCTTGGGAAAAGCAGGTCTCATATAGCGAATCTGATTCGTCTGCTCGCACTTCCGCGACAGGTGACGGCGAAGATTAATGACGGAACGTTGTCCATGGGGCACGGACGGGCTCTGCTGGGATTGAAAGACAAAGATGTCCAGTTAAAGCTCGTTGATAGAATCGAACGGGAATCGTTGAATGTCCGTCAGGTAGAGCAGATCATTCAGGAATTAAACCGGAACGGCAGGAAACAAAAGCCGAAGCAGGAAGCGCAGGATATTTTCCTGAGGGAGCAGGAGACCTCCTTGAAGGAACGTCTCGGTACCGGGGTAAAGATCCATAAAGGCAAGCGTAAAGGGAAGATTGAGATCGAATTCATGAATGAAGATGATTTAGAGCGGATTTTAGCATATTTTGATAAAGAAAAAGAGTGAAGGCAGGAAAAGGAGGTCACCCGGCCTCTTCTTTTTTTGTGAAAAAACAACATTGGAGAGAATGTCATGGTTTTACTTGGTACTTTGATCAATGGTTTATGTATTCTTGTCGGAACCTTGCTGGGATTGATCTTTACTAGGATTCCGGAACGTTTTAAAGAAACGGTTATGTCGGGAGTCGGACTGGCGGTGCTGCTCATCGGGATTCAAATGGCGCTGGAGTCGGATGATATCGTCATCGTCTTATTGAGTATTCTGAGCGGGGCACTGATCGGGGAAGGCCTGCAGCTGGAATCAAGGCTTGAATATATCGGACGCTGGATCGAACGGAAATTCGCAAATCCGGAACAAACGGTGAGCATCGCCCAAGGGTTCGTGTCGGCTTCGCTTATTTTCGTCATCGGAGCGATGGCCGTCGTCGGGGCTCTGGACAGCGGCCTGCGTAATGACCATGAAATATTGATTACGAAAGCGATTCTCGACGGGTTTATTTCTCTCGTCCTGACGTCGACACTCGGAATAGGGGTCTTGTTTTCCCTTTTTCCTGTCGTCTTTTACGAAGGATCGATTGCTCTTTTGGCGACACAAATTCAACGGTTTGTCCCTCAGGAGGTATTGGATACTTTCATCGTCGAGATGACGGCAACCGGCGGTTTGTTAATCGTGGCAATCGCTTTGAATATGCTGAAGCTGACGAAAATACGGGTAGCGAACCTGCTCCCTTCTCTAGGCACCGTCGGCCTGATTCTCGCGGTCGTCCACTGGTTCTAATACATATGTTCAAATCAACTTTTATCGGAATCGAATGTTTCCGCCTAGATATAAACGTCCCCCCTATACTGGAATGGTCCTTCCACCAATAGGTTCAAGCAAGACAAAGATGAAAAGCCCCAACCACATTGGTTGGGGCTTTTTTTATGTTCAGCGGATTTCTTTTTTCATCGGGTTGATGTTCGTTGTGAACGGGTGATAGGGTGATGTTTCTAATTGGTTCTGTCTGCGCTTCGCGTCCGTCAGCTGAAGGGCTGCCGCTACTTTTGCTGCCATCTGCATGACAATGTGCAGCCGTGTATTCTGCAGGACGACGTGCTCCATGAATCCACTGACATTGACCATGCCGCTGATATGCATATGGCCGACCGGAGGCAGATCCTTCTTTAAGGCCGAACCGGGTGTCAGGGAACCTTTGCCGAGAACGACAGATCCGACAGACGCTGATTTACCAAGGCAGGCATCGACGGCCAGGATATAGGGGTGATGGTGGGTCTTGCTGATCCACGTCAGCCGCTCTTTTAAGTTGAGGGCATGGAGCGGTTCTTCGAGCGTACCGTAAATATGGAAGGTTTCCAGATTCTGATCATTCAGCATCGAGCCGACGAGCGGACCGAAGGCATCTCCTGTGGAGCGGTCGGTTCCGATACAGGCGATGACGATTTCCTGAGAGGACGGAAGCCAATCGTTCAGGTAGGTGGCTAACGTATCGCTCATGGCCGGATCGTCGGTGCTGACACGTTTCTCTTCTTTGGAAAACTTGTCCTTGAAATTCATAGCTTCTCCTCCAGACACATAGTAGTAACAGTATATAAGGTTGTCCGTCGTTCTATACGTGACAAATACATAGAGGTGGAGGAACCGTCATGATAAAAGCAGGTATCAAGTGGATGTTCTTGATAGTAGGAACGATGATCGGTGCCGGGTATGCTTCCGGGAGGGAGCTCTGGCAATTTTTTGGACAAGACAGCAGCCTGGCCATCCTGTTGTTCGCTCTCATGTTCATCTTCTGTTGTGTGGCGATCATGGATATCAGCTTCAAGAAACAGTCCGGCCATTATCTGCCGGTTCTCCGGGCCATCGTCGGAAAGCATTTGACCGGGGTGTACGATTGGATGATCATCATCTATCTGTTCACGACGACTGTCATCATGCTGGCAGGATCGGGTGCGACGTGGCAGGCATTCCATTTCCCTTACAAGTTCGGGGTGCTCATTATCATCCTTCCACTCATTCTCTTGTTCGTGTGGGATGTCAAAGGGATCGTACTCGTCAACAGCTTCGTGCTTCCCCTTTTGATTGCGGGATTGTTGTTCGTTCTGATTCTGTTCATCAGCGACCAGCATCTGTCTCTGTTCGGTCATGTGATGGAGAACAGTAATTGGATGGCGGCATTTCCATTCACCGCGCTGAATATCCTGCCGCTCATCGCCGTGCTCGGGGCGATCGGCAATCAAGTGAAGCGCAGAGGGGAAATATGGGTGGCAAGCGTCGGGAGCGGTGTCATTCTGGGTGTTGTATCCTATCTCTATAACAACAGCCTCATCCAAATTGCGGAGGACATCATTTTGTATGAGATACCTCTATTTGCGATTTTGAAACATTATCCGTATGCTATGATGCTCTTCATGTCCCTGATGCTGTGGATCGCCATCTTTACGACAGCCGCTTCCGGAACGCTCGGGCTCGTCACACGATTTCGTGAATACGTCCGGCAGCCGCTTTGGATTCTGGCTATGGGAGTGATTGCGGTAATGCTCCCATTCACATCGTTCGGCTTCTCCACGTTGATTGAATATTTGTACCCTCTATATGGCATTCTGAATTTATATGTGCTTGCCTCTCTTCTCTTATACCCGATTCTTTCCCGATTCAAAATTCGGTGAAAACCTGTTAAAATGAATGTCATATTCATGTCGTACAGGAGGGGACAGGGTGAGCAATCCCGCAACAGTTGTAGAAGATGCGAAAACGAAATGGGATGAGGTTGTTGAGTATGTAACCGGACCGGATTTATGGATGACGATTGCACTCGGAGCGTTACAGATCGTTCTTATTCTGCTTGTCGCTTTTTTGGTCATTCGTATAGGAAGAAAAGTAGTGACGAGGTTCTTTACCAATCAACGGAGAGGGCCTTTCCAAATTACCCAGCGCCGGGAAGCGACGCTGAACAAATTGATTTTGAACACATTGTCGTATGTGGTGTACTTCATCGCTTTCGTCATGATTCTGGATACGTTCTCGCTGAACGTGGGGGCATTGCTTGCCGGTGCCGGGGTCGCCGGTCTCGCCATCGGTTTTGGCGCACAGAACCTTGTCCGGGATATCATTTCCGGCTTCTTCATCATTTTCGAAGATCAGTTCTCTGTCGGGGATTATATCCAGACGTCCGGAGTGGAAGGCTTTGTAGAAGAAGTGGGTCTTCGTACTTGTAAAGTGAAAGCCTGGACGGGTGAAGTACATATTCTTCCGAACGGAAATGTGACACAGGTGACGAACTACTCGATTCACAACAGTATTGCTGTCGTCGATGTCGGTATCGCTTATGAACAAGACATTGACAGAGCGGAGAAAGTGATTCTCGAGCTGTTGGAAGAAATGCCGGAGCGCTATGATTCCATGATCGGAGTGCCGCAGCTTCTCGGTGTCCAGAACTTCGGAGCGTCCGACGTCGTTATGCGTATCATCAGTGAAGTGAACCCTATGGAGCACTGGGTAATTGCCCGTGCGATGCGTAAAGAAATAAAGGCACGCCTCGACGAAAGAGGAATCGAGATTCCGTTCCCCCGCATGGTCATGTACTCTCGTGACGAGAACGAAGAACGTAAGGAAGAAGAATAAGAGGAGGAAGTTCCCTTGGCGGAGAAAAATTATGAACTGAATGACGTCGTTCAAATGAAGAAGCCCCATCCATGCGGAGAAAACCGCTGGAAGATCATCCGGATGGGTGCGGATATCCGGATCAAATGTGAAGGCTGCGGCCACAGTGTGCTCGTCCCGCGCCGCAAGTTTGAAACGAAGCTGAAGAAAGTTTTGGAAACAGCAGAATGACGAGAAACCCTCCTTTGTATCAGGAGGGTTTCTTCTCGATTCGGAACCGGTGAAGGATGGCGAACTTCCGCTTCATGGTGAGGATTATTCCTGATTGCTGATTTTCTCTTGGAGAAACAGGCAAGAATGAGGGAGAGGTAACGCCCATTTCCAGAATAGGACCGGTTGTTATTTTCAAGTACAAAATCTATAATTGAAATGACTAACATGCATGTATGTAAATCCTTAAGGAGTGAAAGTCTTATATGGCACTAACAGCAGGAATCGTAGGTTTGCCGAACGTAGGAAAATCTA
This sequence comes from Halobacillus sp. BAB-2008, assembly GCF_000328325.1. NCBI lineage: Bacteria > Bacillati > Bacillota > Bacilli > Caryophanales > Bacillaceae > Halobacillus > Halobacillus sp. BAB-2008. The sequence goes on from NZ_ANPF01000042.1 coordinate 6,612, forward strand.
CGTTATTTAACGCAATAACACAAGCGGGAGCATTGTCCGCCAACTATCCGTTCGCTACCATCGACCCGAACGTCGGGATCGTAGAAGTTCCGGATGAGCGGCTGGACAAGCTGACAGAGCTTGTAAATCCGAAGAAGACCGTTCCGACAGCGTTTGAATTCACGGATATCGCCGGTATTGTCAAAGGCGCAAGTAAAGGTGAAGGACTTGGAAACCAATTCCTTTCCCACATTCGTCAGGTGGATGCCATTTGTCACGTCGTCCGCGCTTTCGAAGATGAGAACATCACCCACGTATCCGGCCAGGTCGATCCGATCACCGATATTGAAACGATCAACCTGGAGCTTATCCTTGCCGATCTTGAAACCGTCACGAAGCGTCTGGACCGCGTTGCGAAACTTGCCCGTCAGAAGGACAAGGATGCCGTAGCGGAGCAGGCGGTATTGGAGACGTTGAGAGAAGCATTGGAAGACGAAACGCCGGCCCGTGCCGTCGAATTCGGCACAGACCAGCAGAAGATCGTCAAAGGTCTGCACTTGTTGACGGCGAAACCGATCCTTTATGTCGCGAATGTTAGCGAAGAGGAAATCGGGGAAGGCGACAACGATAAGGTCAAACAAATCCGCGAGTTCGCAGCGAAGGAAAACGCGGAAGTCATCGTTGTTTGTGCGAAAATCGAATCAGAGATCGCCGAACTGGACGGCGACGAAAAAGAAGAATTTCTGGAGGATCTCGGAATTGCAGAGTCCGGTCTCGATCAGCTGATCAAGGCGACTTACAACCTTCTGGGTCTTGCAACGTACTTCACAGCCGGGGAGCAGGAAGTCCGTGCCTGGACGTTCAAAGAAGGCATGACAGCCCCTCAAGCAGCAGGAATCATCCACACGGACTTTGAGCGCGGGTTCATCCGTGCCGAGACGGTGTCTTATGATGACCTGATGGAAGCGGGTTCGATGGGAGCAGCACGCGACCGTGGACGCGTTCGTCTGGAAGGAAAAGAGTATATCGTCCGTGACGGGGATGTCATCCATTTCCGTTTCAACGTGTAAGCGCACGAGCTTTCGCCGAAGGCTTGTAAATGAGGGACAAGTTTGTTACAATACTATATTGTGAGTAATTATTGATTACTCCTTGCCCCTTCGATAGAGAAGGAGCCGTCAAGTCCATAAGGAGGTGAAAACGGATGAACAGAAAATACGAAATCATGTATATCATCCGCCCAGACATCGAGGAGGAAGCTAAAACGGCTGTCAAAGATCGTTTCAGCGCAATCCTAACTGATAACGGTGCGGAGATCGAACAAGTTAAAGAAATCGGTAAGCGTCGTCTTGCCTATGAAATTAACGACCACCGTGATGGTATCTATGTAACGATTGATTTCGCTGGTACAAGCGAAGCAATCAACGAATTCGACCGTCAAGCGAAGTTCACGGATGATATTATCCGCCACATCGCTGTACGCGAAGATGACAAATAAGGAGTGGTTCTGATGTTAAATCGTGTCGTATTAGCCGGCAGATTGACGAAGGATCCTGATTTACGCTATACGCCGAACGGAGTAGCTGTCGCCAACTTCACTGTCGCTGTAAACCGTCCTTTTTCCAACAACCAGGGAGATCGCGACGCCGATTTCATCAACTGTGTCGTTTGGAGACGTCCAGCAGAAAACCTGGCTAACTTTATGAGTAAAGGAAGCCTTATAGGTGTTGATGGACGCATACAGACAAGAAGCTTCGACAACCAAGAAGGTAAGCGTGTATTCGTTACAGAAGTTGTTGCAGACAGCGTACAGTTCCTAGAATCCAAAGGTGCTTCCCAAGGCGGAGGAAACCGTGGAGGTTCAGGATTCCAACCAAATCAGAATCAACAACCATCAGGAAACAACTTCGGTTCTAACAACAACAACCAACGAAACGATGACCCATTCGCAGATAATGGGGAACCTATCGATATATCAGATGACGATCTACCATTCTAATGAGAAAGGAGTGAATGCACATGGCACGTCGTGGACGCGGTAAACGTAAAAAGGTGTGTTTCTTCACAGCTAACGGAATTACACACATCGACTATAAAGATGTTGATTTGCTGAAACGTTTCATCTCTGATCGTGGAAAAATTCTTCCTCGTCGAGTAACTGGAACTTCTGCTAAATACCAACGTAAATTGACAAAAGCGATCAAACGCTCTCGTCAAATGGCTCTACTTCCATACACTACTGAATAAGTGGATGGGTAGCGTCGGTGGAAACCCCGGAATCTTTTTTAGATTCCGGGGTTTCTTTTTCGTTTCCAGGGAAAGGGGTTTCTTTTCCTCATCTATTGCTGACTTTGGGTGATTCTTTTCTTCCCCAATTCTATTTCTCGAAAGCTCATAAAACACGACAGCCATTGTCGTGGTTTTTTATGGAATCGTCAGGTCGTCCGCCTGCTGATTATCCGTTCAACCCCATATAGTCACGGAGTTCTTCTTTGTTTGTCAGCAGGTCTTCGAGTGTGTACCCTTCCAGTACGGCAAGGAATGCGCGTAATGCTTCGTGGAGGGCGTGCTTCAATTTGCAGGCGGGAGTGATGACACAGTAATTGGTGGCGCAGTCGAAGCATTCCAGTAGATGAAAGTCGTCTTCCATCGCGCGGACGACATCGCCGACGTTGATGTCTTTCGGTTCCCGGGCCAGCCGGATGCCGCCGGAGCGGCCCCGGAGTGTTTCAATCAGCTGCATCTTATTGAGCTCATGTATGATTTTAGCCAAATGGTTTTCTGAGATGTGGAAGACTTCGGAGATCTCTTTCTTTCGTGCGAGCTCTCCGTTCCTTTTCGATGCTGTGAAAATCAATACCCTTAAGGCATAGTCCGTGTACTTCTTTAGTCGCATCGTCGTAACCCTCATTTTCTGTTTTTTTCATGATACCATACTCCGTTTATAAAGTCTTAGGAATGAGACGTTCTCACAATTGTCATAAAAGATGTATTTTAAATATTGCTTTAAATTTTCTTCGTTTTATAATAAAGGTGTATTAAAAATATATCTTTTGGAGGCTTTATTATGGTGACAAAGGCTGAAAAACCACTAGATGAAAAGACAGTACGGACGATTAAAGCGACGGTTCCTGTCCTGGCGGAGCATGGCGGTACGATTGCAGGCGTTTTCTATCGGAACCTCTTTCAAGAGCATCCGGAACTGAGAAACGTCTTCAATCAGACGCACCAAAAGGTCGGCGAGCAGCCGAAGGCCCTGGCGAATGCTGTGTACATGGCGGCAGCACACATCGATGAGTTGGAAACGATTCTGCCGATGGTCAAGCAGGTGGCGGAAAAGCACCGCAGCCTGCATGTGAAACCGGAGCATTATCCTATTGTCGGCGAGCACCTGCTTGGCGCGATCAAAGAGGTGCTCGGTGACGGTGCGACAGAGGAGGTTCTAGGAGCCTGGGAGCGTGCTTACGGAGTCATTGCGAGTGTCTTCATTGATATCGAATCCGACCTCTATGAGCAGGCGGAGAATCAGCGTGGAGGCTGGAGCGGATATCGGACGTTCCGGATAGCGGAAAAGGTGAAGGAAAGTGACACGATCACTTCCTTCTACCTCCAACCCGTCGACGGTGGCGCCCTTCCACAGTTCAGGGCTGGTCAGTACGTGACGATCAAAGCGGACATCCCCGACCAGCCCGTCAGTCATTTGAGACAATACAGCTTATCCGATGCACCCGGAAACGATTATTTCCGCATCAGTGTGAAAAAGGAACGCGGGGAAGACAGACGCCCGAACGGCATCGTTTCCTGCTGGCTCCACGACAAGGTCGAAGCAGGCGATACGCTGCCGGTCAGTGCGCCTGCAGGTGATTTCACACTGGATGAAGAAGTGGAACGTCCGCTTGTGCTGATCAGTGGAGGCGTCGGTGTTACACCGCTTATGAGCATGTGGAAGGACGCGGTTCAACGTCAAAAGAATCGGGAGGTACATGTCATCCACGGAGCGAAGAACGGCGCCGTCCACGCCTTCCGTGACGACATGACAGCTCTTCCTGCTGCGTCTACGCATATCGTCTATTCCGAACCTCGAGCAGAAGAGGGAACGTTCGATCAATCAGGATACGTAGATAGAGCGTTTTTACAGGAGAAGGTGCCATCCGGTGCATCCGTCTATATCTGCGGCCCGGAAGGCTTCATGACAGCGGTGCATGAAGCGCTTGCTGCGATTGGTGTGAAGCATGAGCAGATTCACTATGAATTTTTCGGAACCAAAGGAGTGCTGGAGGTCTGACCGATCTTCTATTTTGCCAAAGAAAAAAGCGGCCGGGGATTAAATTCCCTGCCGCTTTTTTGTTTATTCTTCTACATAGGCCCACTTAAATTCAAATTCAGGACCTGTTGCTGTGGAGTAGACTCCTTTGATCGATGGACGGAAGAGCTGTGCCTTCGCATCCTGGTAGATCGGAGCGACGGCTGCATCTTCTTCCAGAAGGAGGCGTTCCGCTTCCATGAATGCTTCGAAACGCTTATCCGGATCCTGGGCGAATTCATTGTTCGCTTGTTCGATGAGGCTGTCATACTCTTCACTGGAATAACCCATGTTGTTGTTCTGTCCGTCTGTCAGATACATGTTCAAGTACGTGTTCGGATCGACATAGTCCGGTCCCCACGTCGCTGCTTCCATTTCGAATTCTGCTTCGTTGTCACGGCGGACACGCTCTTTGAACGGCACTTCCATCACTTTAATCGTCAGGCCTTCCAAATTCTCTTCCAATTGGCCTTTGTAATAGGCAAGGGTATCTTTCGATGTACCTGTGTCATCTCCAAGCAGCTCGATTTCCACTGTGTCGGTGCCGAGTGCTTCCAAGCCCTTCTGCCAATGTTCCTTCGCTTTCTCGACGTTCGTCTCTACGAGGTCGCCCTGCGCTTCCCGGAAGTCTTCTTCACTGTCCGGCATCGATACGAAGTTCGATGGTACATATCCTTTGGCCGGCACGGATCCGTCATTCAAGATGACGTCGACAAGTCCCTGGCGGTCGATAGCCATGGAGATCGCTTTACGGACATCGGCGTTGGCCAATGCTTCGTTGTTATCCTGGTTGAACTTGAAGAAATATAAGTATGGTTTCTCGACGACCTGGAACGCTTCGTCCGAGCTGTATTGATCGACGAATTCGGCATTTAATTCGGTTTGATCGATTTCGCCGGATTCATATAAGTTGACGCCTGTGGAAACTTCTTTCACTACTTTTGCGTGGATCTTGTCCAACTGGACGGTATCGGCATCCCAATAGGAATCGCTCTTCTCAATCGTCCAGCCTTCGCCGTGGCTCCAGTCTGTCATTTCGAAAGGACCGTTCGAAATTGTGTACTCGGCCTCCGTTGCAAACTTGTCTCCCTGCTCTTCTACATACTTTTGGTTCAAAGGCATGAAGGTGATGAACACGGTCATCGATTCAAAGTATGGAACAGGCTTTTCCAATTTGACTTCCAATGTCTTATCATCAACCGCCGTCGCGCCGAGTTCTTCCGGCTCCATCTCACCGTTGCTGATCTCCTGGGCGTTATCAATGATACCGCCTAGGAAATAAGGGCCGTATTCGGATGCCGTATCCGGATCGACCGCCCGCTGCCAGGCGTAGACGAAGTCATTTGCCGTTACAGGATCGCCGTTCGACCACTCGGCATCACGCAGTTTAAATGTCCAAGTAAGTCCGTCTTCACTTACTTCAGAGTCTTCTGCCATCCCATCGACGAGCTGGCTATTTTCATCCAAGCGGTACAACCCTTCATAGGTTTCACCGGCCCATTGGAAACCGACGGAATCGGTGATCAAGGACGGGTCCATGCTTGGGATTTCACTTTTTGCTGTTACTGTAATCTCTTGTTCTCCGGAAGCAGATCCTTCATCGGATGTACTGTCCCCGTCTGATTCTGATGATGTCTCGCTGCCTCCACTACACGCTGCGAGTACAAGGACGAATAAGAGTGAAAATAAAACCCACCACTGTTTTCTCAAAAAGAACTCCCCCGTTTTCAAAGTTTTTAGAAAATAATTACTTTTTGAATTATAACGATAATTTTCAGAAAAATCAAAGGGATATCAGGAAAATATGCACAAGAAATGTAGACATTATAACTGAATTTTCTAATTTGATTGACAACATCCTACCATTTGATAGGATTAGAGAATATCATTTCTTTTTCTAACGTGTTAAAGACATTTAATAGGAAAAGGGTAAGAGAAAATGAGGAGGTACAAGTGGAAAATGAAGCGTGAATGGGATTTGCTGCACACTCCGGGACCGACTCCGACACCACCAAGTGTGGAGAGAAGCATGAGCCAGCCGATGATTGGTCACCGTGGTGAAAAATGTAAGGAATTGATGAAGGAAATTGCTCCGAGGTTGAAGCCGGTCTTCGGCACTTCCGGAGATGTTTTGGTCATGACAGGAAGCGGAACGTCAGCACTTGAGGCCGCTGTCGTCAATACGACGAAGCCCGGGGAAGAGGTCATCGTCGTTGTCGCCGGTGCCTTCGGAGATCGTTTTGCCCAGATTTGCCGCACGTATGAATTGATCGTCCATCAGCTTGATGTTCCTTGGGGAGAAGCGGTGACACCGGATCAGGTGGAAGCGGCCCTTCAATCCTACCCGAAAGCGAAAGCCGTCTTCCTGACGCACAGTGAAACGTCGACAGGGGTCATGCATCCGGTCGAAAAAGTCGCCGAACGCGTTAAATCCGTAAGCTCTGCCCTTGTCATCGTTGACGGAGTCTCCTCTGTCGGTGGCGCCGGTCTCGATATGGATCGTTATGGAATCGATATCGTAGTATCCGGTTCCCAGAAAGCGTTGATGCTTCCGCCCGGACTTGCGTTCGCCGCTGTCGGAGAAGCAGCCTGGAAAGTGATTCACGAAAATCCACGCCCGCGCTTTTACCTGGACTTGAGATCTTATAAAAAACAGCTCGACGCAGGACAGACACCATTCACTCCGGCCTTGTCGCTGCTGTACGGATTAGAACAGGTGTTGAACCTGTTGGAAGAAGAAGGTTTGGAAAACGTGTATGCACGTCATACGTTAATGAAAGATATGACTCGGAACGCCTGTCTCGCTCTCGGTCTTCCGCTGCTTGTAAGCGAGGCGGAAGCTTCCACTACCGTGACATCGATCCGCCCGGATACCTTCGAGGCAGAGCAGTTGAGGAAGCTTGCCAACGAAGAATTCGGCTTGATCATGGCAGGAGGACAGAAGCATATGAAGGGCGAGATTTTCCGCATCGGCCATATGGGTTACTGTCGCCCGGCAAATGTCCTGCAGTATATCGGCATCATCGAAATCGTCCTGAAGCGTCTCGGACATGAATTCGAACCCGGTGCAGGCGTCGCAGCAGCACAGGAAGCATACTTGAAGCACACAAGGGAGGATCATCATGTACCGCGTATTAATCAGTGACCCACTTAGTGAAGACGGAATCAGACCATTATTGGATGCAGAAGATGTAGAAACGATTAATACTCCTTCTCTCTCCAAGGAAGAGCTGCTGGAGGCGGTCGGTTCTGCCGACGCCATGATCGTCCGCAGCCAGACACAAGTGACAAGGGAAGTCATCGAACATGCCCCTCACCTGAAAATTATCGGCCGTGCCGGTGTGGGTGTCGATAACATCGATATCGAGGCAGCGACAGAGAACGGTGTGGTCGTCGTCAATGCACCGGATGGAAATACGATCTCTACGGCGGAACATACGATGGCGATGCTCATGTCGCTTGCCAGGAACATCCCGCAGGCGTATCACAGCTTGAAGCAGCAGCGCTGGGACCGGAAGAAATACGTCGGTGTCGAGCTGAAGGATAAAGTGCTCGGTATCGTCGGCTTCGGAAGGATCGGCCGGGAAGTTGCTTCCCGCGCCAAAGGCCACCGGATGAAAGTCGTTGCCTTCGACCCGTTCTTGAACGAGGAAAAGGCGGCGAAGGCAGGCGTAACGTGCGGAACGGTCGACGAAGTGATCGCGCAGGCGGACTTCCTTACCGTCCATACGCCCCTTATTGAGAAGACGAAACACTTGATCAATGAAGAGGCGATCAAGAAGATGAAAGACGGCGCGCGTATCTTGAACTGTGCCCGCGGCGGTATTGTGGAAGAGAATGCCCTCTATGAAGCTATTAAATCCGGCAAGATCGCTGGAGCAGCTCTCGACGTTTTCGAGGAAGAGCCGGCGACGGAGCATCCGCTTCTTACCCTTGATGAAGTCATCGCGACTCCGCACCTGGGTGCGAGCACGATCGAGGCGCAGGAGAATGTAGCGACAGACGTCAGCTATGACATCATCGAATCCCTGCGCGGAGGTACGGTGAAAAACCCTGTCAACATTCCATCCGTTTCTTCAGAAATGATGGAGAAGCTGTCTCCTTACTTCCTATTATCCGAGCGTCTTGGGGATTTCCTTTCCAAGATCGTCGACGGCACGCTTGAAAGTGTGAATGTCACGTACAGTGGAGAACTGCTGGATGTCGATACGATGCCGCTTACTCGTATCGCTGTGAAGGGTATTCTGAAGCGTCATATCGGCAGCCGTGTCAACGACGTCAACGCCTTTAAGACGGCATCAGATAAAGGAATTACGATCAACGAGCAGAAGTCGACATCTACAAAAGGCTTCACAAACTTGATCACGGTGGAAATCGAAACAGATAAAGAGAAGCGCAGCATCCGTGGAACGCTTCTGAACGGATTGGGACCACGCATCGTCCAGTTCGATCACTATCCGATCGACGTCGTTCCGGAAGGTCATCTCATCGTCATTCACCACAAAGACCAGCCAGGTGCAATCGGCCGTGTCGGAAGCCTTCTTGCCCAGCATCAAGTCAACATCGCCACGATGCAGGTGGGACGGACGAATGAAGGTGGAGAAGCTGTCATGGTGCTGACGGTCGACAAAGAAGTGACGGAAGAATCCGTTGTCAAGCTGGCAGAGCTCTCTGATATTCAGAAGGTCCAGAGCCTTACTCTCTAAGCCATTATTATAGATATCTTTAAGAAAAAGCAGGCGTTTGCCTGCTTTTTCTTTATTTGTTGGAGAAGTGGGAAGATCGTGCGGCTAAAGAAGGAGCATGTGCTTTGACAAAAGGGAGGGTCCTTGGTACGTTTAAATCCGACTAAAACGATACACATTGGAGGGATAAAGGTTGGAAGAATCAAGAGAATCCATATCCAAGTTCAGGAGAGGCTTGTTCCGGATCTTGGACGGGATTGAGTGGCTTGGGAATAAGCTGCCGTCCCCGCTCTTATTATTTGCCATATTAGCTTTGTTGGTTATTGTTCTATCAGGCATTTTCTCCGGCGTCGCCGTTACCAACCCGACGAGTGGAGAAGTCGTGGAAGTGAAGAATCTGCTCAGTCTGAGTGGACTGGAGTATATCTTCAATAGTGCCGTCGAAAACTTCATCGGTTTTCCGCCGCTCGGAGCCGTTCTTGTTACGATGCTTGGGATCGGCCTTGCTGAACAGACGGGACTAATCCATACGTCGCTGAAGGGGATCGTGTTCTCCTTCCCTAATAAGCTGTTGACGGCCGCGCTTGTGTTCGCAGGTGTAATGTCCAGTTTAGCGGTCAATGCCGGCTATGTCGTTCTTCCGCCGCTTGGAGCGGTTCTGTTCCTCGGACTGGGACGTCATCCGCTCGCCGGTCTTGCTGCTGCGTTCGCCGGGGTATCGGGGGGATTCGGCGCAAACCTTGCGTTGACTTCGACGGATGCGATCCTGCAGGAGTTGACGGCAGATGCTGCCCGTACCATCGATCCTGCTTATGCCGATACGATTACCGTGACGATGAACTATTTCTTCGCTGCCGTCTCCGTCCTTCTCGTGACGATCATCGGTACCTTCGTCACGGAAAAAATCATCGAGCCGCGCCTTGGGAAGTACAAGGGAGAGGCCGATGCAGAGATGGAAGAGTTGACAGATACAGAGAGAAAAGGGATGCGGCTTGCTGGTCTCGGCTTTCTTCTAACCTTCGCTTTGATGGTCTATTTGTCGCTCGGACCGCTGCGCGGGGACGGGGCTTATATTGAATCGCCGTTCTTCCAGGCCCTCGTCTTTGTCATCTTCCTTTTGTTCCTTGTACCGGGATTAATCTATGGAATCGTCGTTAAGGAGATCAAGAATGATAAGGATCTAACGAGGCTGCTGGGTAAGACGATGGCGAGTATGGGAGGATATATCGCGCTTGCATTTACAGCGGGTCAGTTCATCGCTTACTTCCAGGAGACGAATCTTGGGACGGTCATCGCCTTTCGGGGAGCTGATTTCCTTGATTCCACAGGGTTTGATGGGATTGCGCTCATTTTGACATTCATCGGTCTGACCATGGTCGTGAACTTCTTCATCGGCAGTTCTTCCGCGAAATGGACGATTCTGGCGCCTGTTTTCGTTCCGATCATGATGAATCTCGGGTATTCTCCTGAATTCACGACGCTGTTGTACCGAATCGGGGACTCGGTGACGAACATGGTGACACCGCTCCTGCTTTATTTCCCTGTCGTCATTGCCTTCGCTCAGCGTTATGACAAGAAAATCGGTATCGGGACATTGATTTCGATGATGATCCCCTATTCCGTCGCTTTCCTGCTCGGATGGCTCGTGCTCCTGCTCATCTGGGTGCTGCTCGGAATCCCTGTAGGCCCGGGAGCTCCTGTTCAGTATTAATTTTTATCGGGAGTGCTTGTGCCGCCGCTGATGGTTTCCGTGCAGGGCTGTGCTTTCCGCGGGCGGCCGGCGAGCCTCCTCAGAGCTCCGCTCTTCCGGGGTCTCTCCTGTCTCGCTTTTCCCGCAGGAGTCTCCGCCCTGC
>NZ_ANPF01000043.1:0-37786 GCF_000328325.1 Halobacillus sp. BAB-2008
ACGGGCAGGCAACTTCCAAGTGGCAGACAAAGTCTTTCCGTTCAATTGCTGCTTGTTCATAAGACTCCAGTTCCGGTTCTGTAAGACCGATCATTTCTTCCATTTCTTCCGAAGAATAATTGACGACACCAAGACCCATTTCTTCACCATTCAGGTCATGGATACGGACAACAGCCCCTTTGTCAAAGCGTCCTTGGACATGATGGATGTTCGTCGGCATCAAGCTCTGCTTATTGTCGATGAATGTTTCCTGTGCACGGTGGTCAATGATTACTTCCCCTTCAGGACCGGAATTGAAAGCAATCCACTGTTTCTTATGATCCAAGTTTTCTGCTTCTTTGTCGGTTACGAAGTAAGTTCCCTTCGCCTTTTGATAAACGGCATCATAGACGATTCCGGGCGTCGTTGCTTTACCCAGGAAGGAAGAAATTCCGGACGCCATGGATATCTTAAAGGCATCAATCTTGGACTTCATTCCACCGGTGCCTACTGCACTTCCCGGATCACCGGCTGCAGCTTCGATTTCCGGTGTAATTTCGTGGACTTTATCGAGTAGTTCAGCATTTTCATTTTTACGTGGATCGTCATCGAAAAGTCCATCAATGTCAGATAGAATGATTAGTTGATCTGCATCGACGAGTCCAGCTACTTTAGCAGAAAGCGTGTCGTTGTCTCCGAACCGCAGTCGATCGATGGTAATGGTATCGTTCTCGTTTACAATCGGGATGATACCGCGTTCTAAGAGGACATTGATTGTGTTACGTGCATTGGTATAACGATTTTCGTCTGAGAAGTCGCTTCTAGTGATGAGAATTTGTGAGCCCATATAGCCGTGGGACAGGAAAAGATCGGAATAAGATTCCATCAATAATCCTTGGCCAATGGATGCTGCGGCTTGTTTTTCCGGAAGGGAACTTGGGCGTTCCAGACAACCGAGTTTGCGATAGCCTGCCGCTACGGCACCTGAGGATACGAGTAAAACTTCGTGGCCGTCGTCCTTCAAACGGACGACTTCATCTACTAATTTTTCTAATTTACGTCTGCTGATTTCACCATGCATACTGGTAAGAGAACTGCTGCCTATTTTAATTACTACCCTTTTTTTCTGTTGAGTCAACCTATCACTCCTATTTAACATTTTCGCATCTATTGATTCCACTTATTTACTTCCTACAAGTAGTCCTTCTAATTCTTTACTTAGTTCCTTGGAACGTCCTGCTGCACCCAAGATTGCCTGGGAAATGGCATGACCTCCACCATTGGCATCCAAAGCTTCTAAACCTGCTGCAGTCGTACCGTTCGGGGATGTCACATTTTCACGCAGCTCCGTCGGGCTTTCTTCTCTTTCCAACATCATCTTGGCTGCTCCAAGTAATGTCTGTGCTCCGATCTCGCGTAAGGTTTCGCGGTCCATGCCTTCCGCACGTCCCGTTTCTTCAATATGCTCCATTAGATAATAGAAGTAAGCCGGTCCGCTACCCGCAATTCCAGTAAATACATCCATTTTGTCTTCATCAATAATGAAAACTTCTCCGATGGAACGAAGCAGGTCCTTAGCCACTGTGACATTCTCCATGTCTACGAATGCTCCCGGACAAATCGCCGTAGCGGATTCCCGAAGCATGCTCGATGTGTTCGGCATGACACGGATCACTTTCTGTCCTTCGTTTAAGCGCTCCTCCATATAAGATGTGGATATACCTGCAAGAACAGATACGAGCACTTGATCAGCAGTTAATTTATCTTTCAAGTCCGCTAAGACTCCATCAATATCTTTTGGCTTCATTGCAAGAATGAACTGGTCGATTTCCGAATAATCCAGATCATCTTTCAATACTGTACGCACGCCGTATTTATTATAAATTGTATTTAAACGTTGTTGATTACTTCGATTGGTTACAACGATGTTGTCCGCTGGAATATTGCCGGATTCCACCATTCCGGATATCATCGCTTCAGCCATTGAGCCTGCACCTAGAAAAGCAATCGTTTGTTTAATCATTTGGGTTAATCTCTCCCGTTCGCGTTTTTTGTTCGCTTTCTTCAAGACGTTTTTCATAATAACACTGGCAGATAGTTATTCAAGGGTTTTTCGGCAAGTCACCTCTCTAAGAGCCAATTAGTGAGTGTAAACGGTTTCAAGGAGAGATATATCCACTTCACACCGTCTCATCGTGAATAATCTCGGCTCATGATTGTATATGCGGGTTGAATTTTCTAGAAAATCCCGATAAGCGCAAATTGACTGAATTGACTGATAAATTAAAGTGAGTCCAAATAAAAAAGACATCTGTTGATCCTACCTCAACAGATGCCCTTATTCTTCGTTAATAAAGTGATTCAGCTTTGCCAGCTGCGCGTTCAGTTCTCCTATAGGTACAAAACGTGCCTTTCGAAACCATTCTTTCCCTTCTGAATAAACAAGGACCGCCGGGACGGTCATGACTGAATACTGTCCGGCTACTTCAGGAAGTTGATCGGTATCGACATGTCTCGCCTCAATCTCTGGATAATCTTCCAGTAATTCCTCTACTTGAGGATACAGACCATGACAAACGGAACAGCCTTGTCGGGAAACGTAAAGGACGGACAAGCCTTTCCCTGCGACAAACTCATCCACTTCCTCTATAGAGTGTAATGATTTCAATATGCTCACCTCCCTTTTCATTATATCAGGATTCGGAATGTTTTACTTCTTGTAAAACTTGAATCACTGTAGTCGATCCGGAGGTGGCTGAATATGCTTCTTCTGTTCGACTTCTTGGAATATATCTGGATTACCCTTTCCATTCCTATCCTGTGTACCATTCAACTGCAGCGCCTGCAGAATACGATTCAACTCTGTGTGGATCATCTGAACATCTTGTTTCGTCGCAGGTTGCTTCAAGTCTTTCCATTCATAACCGATCTGTCCATTCGGTTCCAGGGTAGCCGTTTTCACATCTTGGATGGAGGTAACGTTCAATTGCCTCAGCTTCATCTCCAATTGATCCACAGTGAAGCGTAACTTCTTCATGTTTTTCTCATTCATACGACCATTTTCTATGATAGAGACGGATCGTCCTGTAAGAAATCTCTCCATAAAATCAAATTTTACCTGAGCGTATTCCATGAGCATCAGCGTCAATACCAGGACACCGCCTACCCCGAAGGTGACCCAGATATTTTTGCCGGCTACCGGCTGTATCAACAAGGATCCAATGGCAATCATAATTACTGTTTGGGACAAGGTCATTTGTGAAATCGACTTTCTGCCGGCTATTCTTAGAATAATGGTGCCGACAAATATGATCAAAATCGCTTTCCATATCCAATCCATCGCTCTCACCTCCCTATGTATGCTTTCCAAAATAAATTGGTTTATCCTGCAAGATGAATCATTATTATCCAATTTCCGCAATTATACTGATAAGCAACAGTATGCGTCTGTTGTGATTCGCAGGAGATGCTTTGCAGAAGGTGGGATTAACGCGGATCTTTTTCAAGCTCCAGAATAATTGAAAAACCGGTATCGCCCGATACGTGATAACCCTTATAATGGAAGTAAGCCAAGGATAGGAGAGAATGCCGTGTACGCTTTTTATTTTGGAATCATTCTTGCCGTATCTGTCACAGCCCTCATCGGGACGGTTTGGATTGCCCGATCTGTGTCAAAAGAGGAGGAAAATCCCTCGTACGAAAATGATGTAAACAATCTGAAGGACGACCGGAGGAATTCCAGCAGCATTCCACTACTGTCGACGATATATGCCATTACTTTCGCTGTTACTATTGTGCTCGTATGGATTTTCATCTTTTGAGCAGCCGTCTTTTCGGGTTGTATCTATTACATGATCCGCGAGGCCGGTCGGATCAACCTGAAGCAGATAATGGTCTTCCGCCGGCCAATACCGTTCTCTGAACTTATGAATATCCTTTTGTGTTTCTGATGATTCCCGCTGAAAGCGCACACCCCTGTCGCAATCTAGAAATACAACATAATCAAGAAAGGTACGCCATTCTTCGCGCTGCAGGAAGACACCTTCTATGAAAATAACACAGGCTTCCGGAAGTCGCGTTTCCTTCCATTGATGGTCATCTGCATCAGGGGCATAGTAAGTAAGGAAGACAGACCTTATCTTTCTCGCGCACAAAGCGGAACAAATGCTCCTGCAGCCATTTCACTTTCCATTGAAAATAGTAGTATTCCTGCCAGGAAGGGTATCCCGTTTGATACCGGTCTTTCCAGTTTACGATGTGATCATCCAAATGAAAGACTACCGTATGGATTCCTTCTTCTTCAAATCTTTGACACAGGTGATGCACGAATGTCGTTTTTCCCGATCGGCTCCATCCATCAATTCCGACAATCACTCTGCCTTTTAAGCTTCGCTTCTTCTCCTCTGCCTCGTACATGCTGTTCCCCTCCCCTTTCCACTGCCCGAGGTATACCGGCCCCTCACAGAGCATAGAATGTACAACCATTGTCAGCAATCCACTCAAAACATATATTCCCAGTTATTTCTGTACATACTTCTATTAAACAGTAATGAGACAAAACTATGTAGTCCGATATTTTCTTTATAGAAAACAAAGGAGCTGTTTGATATGAATCCATTCGATATGTTTCAAAACCTTACCCATAAGAAAATGAGCTTTGCCGAAGCATTCTCGCATATTAAGACGTTCATGTTGAGCGACCCCCTTGCCAATTACCGCCTGATGCTTGGTACCGATTCTCAAGTACACCCTTCCCACACGTTGTTCATTACCGGAATTGTCATTCAAAGGGTAGGCAAAGGAGCTTGGGCTTGTTTCCGCAAAGAATCTGTTCCCAGGAAAATGACCACGCTCCATGAGCGCATTTCCTATGAAACTTCCCTTACAGAACAGGTAGCATCGCTGTTCACAGAAGAACGGAAGAACGAGCTGATAGAAATCGTTCTCCCCCACATTTATAAAGGGGCCACATTTACAATGGAAGGGCATCTGGACATCGGTTCCGGCGAGCGTAACAGGACCAGGGTGTATGTGAACGAAATGGTCGCAAGGATTGAATCCCTGGGAATGGAACCGAAAATCAAACCGGACTCCATTGTGGCCAGCAGTTATGCGAACCGATATACAAAATGAATGGACTCCTCCCTCTCTTCTTTTTGTTATACTTCTATTATAGAGAAACACAGGCAGAGGATGTTGATGATGAACGAAAAAGCAATGACGTCACTCGTTTTAGGCATTTTGTCGATCTTTTTACCTTTCCTCGGACTTATTACAGGAATCATGGGGATCATTTATGCCAACACCGTACTCAGCACGGGAGAGGAAGCGGAGGGAAGGAATTTAGCCATCAGCGGTAAGGTGTGCAGTATTATTGGTTTATGTCTGCAAATCCTTGTTATCATAACCGTTATTCTTGGGTATCTATTCTTCACACGATTGATTTTTGGATACAACTAAAGAGGCGCATACATCAAATGTATGCGCCTCTTTTCAGTTTCACAAAACATAATTTTTATTAGATGAGAGATGTACTGCAGAAGGTGTCGTTTTCTCTTCGACAGCATCTTTTCTGGTTATAAACAGGGCAAGCAGAACGGCCAGCATGCCGGCAGTAAGTTTGCCGATGATAACCGGCAGGATCATCTCCGGTTCAACCCCGGCAACGAAACCGAGATGGCTGCCGATGACGAAAGCCCCACTCACCGCAAAGGCGGAATTGATCACCTTACCGCGCGGGTTCATCTCCTTCATCATTGCAAACATGGGCAGATGATGCGCTAAGGAAGCAAGCAGTCCGGTAAGCGCCGTTTCGTTCACGCCCAGTACACGGCTCCAAGCAGAGAAATACTTTCGGCAGTAGTGATTCAGAATGGTTACAAACGGATAGGCCCCAGCAAGCGTAATGGTAATCTTACCTACGATAATGATCCCTTCAGAAAAAGGAGCCATACCAGGGATCAGGACAAGCCCCGTCAATGTTTCAATGGCAATCAG
Organism: Halobacillus sp. BAB-2008; assembly: GCF_000328325.1. Taxonomy (NCBI): domain Bacteria; kingdom Bacillati; phylum Bacillota; class Bacilli; order Caryophanales; family Bacillaceae; genus Halobacillus; species Halobacillus sp. BAB-2008. Next base: position 5,977 of record NZ_ANPF01000043.1, read on the forward strand.
CAACAATCCGATCAACAGGATCGCTTCCATACCCTTGCCTAAATAAGCGAACACTCTAATCGTAAGCCTACGAAAAAGAAATAAACCTGCGCTGACAAGTACTGCTAATAAGATGGCAGGGAGTAACTGTTTGAACATCCACCCCCATTCAAATCCGGCGGACGCTCCTCCAACAAGGCAGCCGAGCGGAATGGTCGCTATACCAGCAAGGACTCCTTTGGCAAAGTAAGGACTGTCCTCCTTTTTGATGATCGTAAGCGCGACCGGAATCGTAAACACGAGTGTCGGTCCCATCATCGTTCCGAGGAGCGTCCAGGAAAACAGGGCGGCCCTGCCATCGACCGCCAGCGCCTCCGACAAAGGGTACGCCCCCATATCTATGGCAAGCACCATGGAAGCAAAGATGGAAGGATCTGCTCCGAACCACTGAAATGCCGGAGAAATTACGGGCGCCAGCCATTCGGACAAAACGGGAGCAAGAGAAATGATCCCAATCATGGATAAGGCGAGCGAACCCATCATCGTAAACGCTTCATAGAAACGTGCCCCGATTTTAAGGCGGTTATTTAGAAAATAATAATCAAATGCTCCGGCAACCATAAACAGGCACAGCAGAATTAGTACGCCGTCATTGAACCACAAAACCCCATCCCTCTCTTCCCTCTAAAAAAGACTCCCGGGCCCCAGGAGTCTTGATCCATTTATTATCCGATGCTGCATGCAGCAGAACCGTTTTTCTGCAAATATTTCTGATGGTATTCTTCCGCTTCAAAGAAGGAGGTCGCTTCTTCCACTTCCGTGACGATCGCCCGCTTGAACGTCCCCTTCTCCTCCCACTCTTTAATCTTCTCTTCCGCAATATATTTCTGACTCGCGTCGGAATAGAAAATCGCTGAGCGGTACTGATGTCCTACATCAATTCCCTGCTTGTTCTTAGAAGTAGGATCATGTGCTTCAAAGAAAATGTTAATTAATTCGGAATACGTAATTCTTGTCGGGTCATATTCGATTCTGACGGCTTCCGCGTGCCCCGTTTTACCTGTTTTGACTTGTTCGTAGGTTGGATTCTCCAGTTTCCCGCCGATATAGCCGACCTTTGTAGCTGTTACGCCTTCAAATTTCTCAAAAAACGCCTCTACTCCCCAAAAACATCCTGCACCGAAAATAGCTGTTGCCATTTGACATCTTTCCCTTCCCTTAACGCAACTTCTATCGAGAGCCTTTACGGTATAGTAAACAAAAAGACCCCTTTTCTTATCCAGTAAGAAAAGGGGGTCGTAAATATCCGTACGATCCTCTCATCTCTTAGAGCAATAAATACTCTACAGGAATTGGCACCGTTCTCGTCAATTGTACAATTGATTCGATGGTTGCCGGGCATCAAAGGGCCAGTCCCTCCGCCTCTCTGGATAAGAAGTTTCCGTTATTATTTAATTTAAGTTAATTTACATACTACAACGTTTTTCCAATGAAGTAAAGGGGGAAGCTCAAATTTTTTTGTAAGGACTCTCCCTTCATTCTATGCAGGAACCACAACGGGAATGACGATAATCAGCCTTGACTATTCGTTGTGTAAACTTCTTCAAACGGCTGGACGATGACAAATCCATCCCCTTCGAATTTCATCTGAATGGATTCCCCGCTCCCTCTGCCGATGAAAGTCTTGAAACTGACATCTGTCTTGAAAGCAGGCTCCAAATGCCCGGACCAGGCAACTGTTGCATGAGGATCGGTCAAAACAGGCTGACCGGGCTTCACTAATAAAGTCAGCGGTTCATAATGAGAGGTAATAGCTACACGACCACTTCCGGAGAGAGTAACGTTAAACAATCCGCCCGATACCATGCCGGCTACTTTTTTCATCAATTTGATGTCCCAGTTTATGCTCGGTTCAAAGGCCAAAAGGTCATTGCCGTTCACCGTCAGCGTCTCATTGTCCAAGTCAAAGATTGTAATCTTCTTACCTTGATCAGCGAGGTATAATGCCCCCCTCCCTGTTGCTTTCATAAGAGAGCTTCCCTCTCCAGTCATCGCCTTCTTGAACAAGCGGCCCACTCCATGCTCCAATATTCCTTCCCTTTCAAATTTAATATCTCCGTTATAAGAAATCATAGACCCGGCTTTCGCCCACACCTGGTCCATCAAATTAACTTCCAATATCCTCGGGGTTTCCAATTCAAAGTAATCGTTTTCCGAATCGTCCTGCTTCGTCTGCCTGATAAATTCCTGTATTGAATAATTTCCCATCCTGATTCCTCCCTCAATGATTGGCCAATGTAGAAGCTCATGATTGTCATACGTTTCCATACCCGCTAATGTTTCAACTTACTCAAGTCCTTTTCTTTACGTATCAGCACTACTGTTATGGTAGACTCGGGTTACCATGTCATTACACAAAAGGAGAGCTATATATGTATGGTTTAGATGAGAAAAGAGAGCAGCTGCTCGAATATGTGAGGGAGATTCCCGCCTCCAAACATACGGTGAAACCGGCAGAAAATCGCTGGTCTATTATGGAAGTATTGGAGCATTTGTACTTAATCGAACAGTTCGTCATCCATCAGGTGAACAGATCACTTAAGCAAGGAGATCAGCAGCAGGTGACGGAAAAACCAGTCCATAAGGTAACCAACCGCTCTTACACATTGGAAGCACCAGAGTCTGTTCGTCCAAAGGGTATTTTTCATAACCTGAAGGAAGCGGAAGACGGACTCAAAAAATCAAGGGAAGCTACATTATTCCTCATTCATAATAAAGAAAAAGAAACGTTGCAGAACCGAGCATTTCCACATCCTGCTCTTGGTGACATGAACCTGGAACAATGGGTCGAATTTATCGGCTGGCACGAACTTCGCCACCTCGATCAGATCAAAGAAATTAACCAATCTTTAAATACATGATTAAACCCCCCGGAGCTTTACTCCGGGGGGTTGTATTATGCTTGACCTTTGTAATCTTCAGGCTTAATTTCTTCTCCGTTCTTGCCGGTATAGCGAAGACCCCAGCCTGTCCAGGCAGCAATCAGCATGACAATCAACAGTCCCCAGCCCTGGAATACGAACGGGAATACTTCTCCGGGTCCGATAACAGGAAGGAAGTCATACTGCTCAGCCGCTCCTCTTACAGTCGTCCAGGCAAGCAGGACACCGCCGCTCCAAGGGAAGATATACCCGAGTGAAGAAGTGACAGTATCAAGAAAATTGGCACGTCTGTAAGGATGAATGTTCAACTCTTTTCCTAGCTTCCTCACAAACGGTGCAGCCGCAATTTCTGCCGCTGTATTAATGGTGATGAACATATTGAGAAACGCCACAATACCAAAAATCGACAGCTCTGCTCTGCGTACCACGTTATTGATAAGTCGAAGGAAGAAATTCTTGATAACATCCATCGTTCCAGCTACTTCCAGAAGGTAGGCAGCCGCCAAAATGAACAGGATGAGGACAGCCATGTTGAAGTAGCCGCCGATTCCATCGATCAATGCTCCTTCTACCACCGCTTCTCCAGCTTCATTTTTATAAATATGAAGCACTTCTGTCAAAGAAGTCCCTGATAGAAAGATGAATACGACGGATGCTAGAATTCCCCATGATAAAGAAGTCAATAAATGCTGACCGCTCAACGCCAGGTAAAGTACGAGCGCAAAAGGAATCAGCATGACAAGACCGTTCGGCGATACTTCATTCTGAAGCTGTGAGATGATGGCTTCGCTGCCGGTCTCCCCACCGCCTCCGAATGTAACGAATAAAATAAGTGCAGGTATTGCAGCTGCTATGGAATACTTAAATCTTGACCGTACAACACCTGGGACGTCCGCTTCCTGTGTCGTAGCTGACACGATCGTCGTATCAGAAACCGGAGCCAGGTTATCTCCAAATACCGCTCCACTCAATATTGCAGCCAGAAGCAGCACAGGATCTGCTCCCAGAATGACACCAGCCGGATACATCAACACACCAAACGTCGCTACTGTACCGTAACCTGTACCTACGGCTGTAGCAAATAATCCGGCAAGCAGGAAGGTGATTCCGACGAACATGCCCCCCTCAAGGCCGGTCTGAAACCCGAACCAGATAAGGCCATCCACCAGACCCCCCGCAGAAAGCATATTTGCAAACATACCCGCCCAAAACCATGCAATGATGGCAACTATACCGACAGGCTGGGCCATACCTGTAATTAATGCTTGAGCATAGTCCGCCCATTTCGATCGGCAGAAAAACAAACCAAGTGCGATCCCGATCACCATACCAAGCACTAATCCCTGCTCCGTTACTAATTCTGTAACGCTTAGTACTATTGCCCAAATGATGAAGAACACCAAAGGAATCGTCGCAGCAAAGACTCCCCCGCGGAACTCTAATCGATCTACTGATTTTTCCCCTAATGCCTCGTCAACCACTTGATCCTTTTGTCTGTCTGACATCAGATGTCCTCCTTCTATCTCTTGTTCTGTCTAGTGATGCACTACTACAGTTTACCACCAAGTGTATAGACATATAAACAGCGAATTTTTAACACTTTAAAGCGTTTGGTTATATGTGTAAACGAATCTCCTTCCAGCTTCCAACTCTGGAAATTATCCCTCTTTACGCTGGATGAACGAGAAGCTAAAATAACACAAACAAACCGGGAATTTTCCGTCTTATCCTACTGTAAATGACAACTTTCTCACGGTCCGTAACGAGCATAAGTGTTTGACTATACAAATTATTCTGATAACATTATGAAACACAGCCATTACTCCATATTATTTCCAACAGGAAGGTGAAAATGTGACTACGAAAAGAAAAAGCAACGATCATACAACCCCTCTAAGACGTGACATCAGATCCCTCGGCAAAATGCTCGGGCATGTCCTCGTCCATCATGGAGGAGAAGAATTATTGAATAAAGTGGAAACGATTCGACAATGGACGAAAGACTTGAGAAGTAACCCGGACCCTGCCACTTATCAGCAATTGAAACAGGAAATTCAAAACCTCGAACCACCGATGCGGGCCCAGGTCATCCGCGCATTCTCAATCTATTTCCACCTCGTCAACATCGCTGAACAAAATCACCGGATCCGCCGCAGACGAGAATATCAGATAAGAGAGGATCATGGTGTCCAGCCCTTCTCTCTAGAAAGCGCCGTACTTAACCTGAAGAACAATAATTTCTCCAAAGATGTCATCCAGGATGTGCTCCACCATCTCTCCTTGGAATTGATCATCACTGCCCACCCGACGGAAGCGACGAAACGAACCGTTCTTGAGATACAGAAGCGGATCGCAACAATCCTTCAGAAACTTGACCATCCACAGTTGACGCAAAGAGAGCGGGAAAGCCTTCAGGAAAGTCTTCAGAATGAAGTAACTGTCCTTTGGCAGACGGACGAGCTCAGAGAAAGAAAACCAACAGTAATGGATGAAGTAAGAAACGGCCTTTATTATTTTGACGAGACGCTGTTTGATGTCCTTCCGGAAATTCATCAGGAACTGGAAGCGAGGCTCGAAGAACAGTACCCGGACGAAGAATGGTCTGTACCGAATTTTCTCCGTTTCGGATCCTGGATTGGCGGAGACCGTGACGGAAATCCGAACGTCACCCCGGACATTACTTGGGAAACATTACAGAAGCAGCGTACCCTTGTACTCAAAAAATACAGAAACGTTCTCATAGAATTGATGAAACGGTTCAGTCAGTCTTCCGCTCTGGTGAACGTTTCCAACGAGCTTAAACAGGCGATCGAAAAAGAAGAAGCACTGCTTCCATCCGGCAAAAAGTGGCGGGTAGACAAAGAGATTTATCGAAGAAAGTTCGCCATCATATTGGAAAGGCTGGAGCAGGTGGGTCAATCTGATACCGGATATACGCATGCGGAAGAGCTGTTGGACGACCTCCACCAAATTCAGAGAAGCGCTCAGGCACACCAACCTGGAAGCATTGAATTGAAGAAGTTGAAAAAGCTTATCCGCCAAGTCGAGTTGTTCGGCTTCCACCTGGCAACTTTGGATATCCGGAATCACAGCGGTGAGCACGAATCGGCTGTCAGCGAACTGTTACGTAAAGTCGGTATCGTTGACGATTACGCTGCCCTTTCCGAGCAGGAGAAGCTGAATACATTACAGGATGTTCTGAAAGATCCGCGTCCGATATCGCTTCTGAACGAGGATTATACCGAATCGACCCAGGAAATGCTCAACGTCTTTCATATGATCAGAAAAGCACACCTTGAATTCGGAAAACGATCCATTGAAGTTTATCTAATAAGTATGAGCGAATCCGCAAGCGATCTGCTGGAGGTGCTCGTTCTGGCCAAGGAAGCGGGCATTTACCGGCTTCATGCTGATGGATCCGTCGAAAGCAACTTGAATATTGCCCCATTATTGGAGACAGTGGATGATTTGGTCGCGGGACCAGATATTCTAAAAACACTGTTTGAAATGGACCTGTACAGTAAGCATTTAAACATCCGCGGTAACAAACAGGAAATCATGCTTGGATACTCGGATGGAAGTAAGGACGGTGGGACACTGACGGCCAACTGGAAGCTATATAAAGCGCAACAGGAAATCCATGATATGGCTCATGCCTATGACGTCAGCCTTAAATTCTTCCACGGACGCGGCGGCTCTCTCGGCCGGGGCGGCGGGCCACTTAACCGAAGCCTGCTTTCCCAGCCTGTGGAAACGCTTGGAGAAAGCGTGAAGATTACCGAACAAGGAGAAGTGTTATCCTCCCGCTATCTGCTTCGTGATATTGCTTATCGAAGCTTGGAGCAGGCAGCATCTACTCTGCTCGAGGGAGCTGCGAACGTTTCGAAAGAATCAGAACAAGGCCATCACCGGGAAGAAGTCTGGGAACAGGCGCTTGATGACATCTCGGATGTCTCGCTTGAGAAATACCAATCGCTTGTTTTCGGTGACTCCGACTTCTTAACCTACTTCAACGAAGCGACACCACTTCAGGAAGTAAGCCAACTGAATATCGGCTCCCGGCCAAGCAAACGGAAAGACAGCTCCAAGTTCGAAAATCTGCGGGCTATTCCATGGGTATTCGCTTGGACGCAGAACCGCCAGCTGCTTCCTGCCTGGTACGCTTCCGGTACAGGATTGGCTTCTTATGTGGAGAAAGATGAAAACAATCTCGCTACATTAAAGCAAATGTACGAGAACTGGCCGTTCTTCCATTCCACCATCAACAACTTGCAGATGGCGTTAACGAAAGCGGATATTCAGACAGCAAAAGAATATACAGCCCTCGTCAATGACCAGAAACTCGGCGAACGTATCTTCAAGAATATCGTGGAGGAATATGAGCGAACGAAGGAAGTATTACTGAAGATTTCCGGTGATCAAGAACTGCTTGATCATCAGCCGACAATCAAAGAATCCGTCCGACTAAGAAATCCTTACGTGGATCCTCTTAACTTCCTGCAGGTAGATTTGATCAAGAAGCTTCGGGATGTCGATGGGGACGATGAAGAGACTCTGACAGAAGTGCTGCTGACGATCAGTGGAATCGCAGCCGGGCTTCGAAACACGGGTTGATTTCAGCACAATTTTATACTATCTAAAAACCCGGCCGTTACGGCCGGGTTTTCTTGTTTTAAGCGGTTAAAAAACGTGATCGTTAATATAACTTCCCTTGACGATACATAATAGTGGATAACTTCATGACAGAGTGTATATAACAATTTTGGCGCAGTGGAAACGGATCACCAAAAAATTGCGGGAGAATCGTATCCATCGTTCCTTTCATTTTCTGAAACAACCGCCGGAAAATTTCGTCCTCTTCCATAAACTGCGCTTCTTTCCCTTGTACCCATTCATAGTAAGAAACGATGACACCTCCAGCGTTTGCGAGAATGTCCGGAACAATCAGTACCCCTTTATCCGCTAAATATTTGTCTGCCTCCTCTGTTATCGGACCATTGGCACCTTCCACTATGATTCGTGCTTGGATGGAGTCTATATTGTCTTCACGAATTTGATCTTCGAGTGCAGCGAGAATCAATACATCGACATCGGCTGAAAGCAAATCGTCCCGTTCTCCAAGTTCTGCTTTAATCTCGTGAGCACGCAGTTCCTCCTCTGTTGCAGGAAGCTCTCCGTTGTTTTCTTTAGCAAAGTGTACAAGGGCCGGAACGTCCAATCCATCCTCATTGTAAAGCAGAATGTGGGCATCGCTGACTGCAACGATTTTATTCTGAAGATAATTGCACTGGTACGCTTCCAAAGCAGCAACCGACCCTAAGTTTCCAAAGCCTTGAACTGCTATCTTCAATTTCTTATCTGCATGTTCCAAAGCGGTTTTCGCAAAAATATTATCCGTATCAGACAGCCACTTCTTGTTTTCCTTCACGAAGTCATGCATCATGTAACGAAACGTGAAGTAAACGCCTTTCCCTGTCGCCTCCCGTCTTCCCAGAGAACCACCGTTGACAATGCTTTTCCCCGTAAAACTGTTCCGGTACGGCTCTCCGGGATGGGTACTCTTGAACTCGCCCATCATCCAGTCCATCTCTCTTTCTCCAGTTCCAACATCAGGAGCCGGTATATCCTTATCAGGCCCGATGATATCGTTAAAGTACTGGACGTATTTCCTACAAATGAGATTGAGTTCTTTCACAGAATAATCTTTCGGATTGATGACAACACCACCTTTGCCACCCCCGAAAGGCAGCTCATGAAGCGTGTTCTTAAGCGTCATCAGCTTGGCAAGATTGGCCACCTCTTCTTCATTCACGGACTCATGAAAACGAATCCCTCCTTTATAAGGGCCGACGGTGTCACTATGTTGTACCCGGAACGCCGGTATCCGGACGATCGTCCCGTTTTCAAGGGTAATTCGGAGAAATGATTTATGGACATGGTTCGGGGTAGACAATAGAGCAGACAAAGAGTGATAGGCCTGTTCCCTCGTCTGTGCTTTTAAATCCGGAAGAAACTCTTCATCTTCCATAATTGCTTTCAACGATTCTTCAATGATTGATTGTTGTTTATGCATGTATCAATATCCACCCTTCTATTCCTACTATTTATCCTTTAGTTCCATGTACCCCCACAATTTGCAGTGAAACGTTTTCAAGTAATTAAATGGTAAGGATTATAGCGAAGAGTATAGAAAGGCCCCCTCCGAAGATCGGAGGGGGTTAAGATTTATCCCAGGATGTTGTATCCGGAATCGACATATACAATTTCTCCCGTTACTCCACGGGAAAGGTGGCTCATCATTGCAAGAGACATATCCCCTACTTCTTCCTGAGTCACATTCTTCTTCAACGGAGACGTTTCTTCAATCTTGTGAAGGATTTCATTGAACGAAGGGACACCTTTTGCCGCCAGCGTACGGACAGCACCGGCTGAAATCGCGTTTACACGGATATTGTCACGTCCCATGTCTGCAGCCAGGTATTTAACAGTGGATTCCAGAGCTGCCTTGGCCACTCCCATTACGTTGTAGCCTTCTACTACCCGCTCTGCTCCAAGGTAACTCATGGCGATCAATGATCCACCTTCCGTCATATAAGGCTTACCCGCTTTCGCTACTGCAATCAAAGAATAGGCACTTGTGTCCTGTGCGAAAGCATAACCTTCTCTGGAAGTATCAAGGAACCCGCCTTTCAAGTCTTCTGCATGAGCGAAAGCGATGGAATGACAGATGCCGTGTATGACACCTACGCGATCGCCAATCGTTTTGAAGGCTTCCTGGATACTTTCATCGCTGTTAACATCACATTGTACAATAGCTTTCGCCTCGAAGTCGCTTTCTTTCAGAAGCTTCTCCAATTTCGCCTGGGAACGTTCTTTACGATAAGTAAAAATGACGTTCGCCCCTGCTTTATATAGGGATCTTGCTACGCCCCAAGCCAGGCTGCGATTGTTGGCAACTCCCATAACTACAATATTTTTATCTTTCATCTGTAATATATCTTCCATAGTGACCTCCAAGTACTCTACTGTTTTCTTCTATCTTATCATACAGAGCAACCCTATTTTTTCCACTCCAATAAGCGCCGTCTTCCATATGGGCAAACGGAATATCCGTGTCGACCTCACCTTCTATCCTCTCGAATTCCAACTCGGCACCGGTCAACCATTTCCCGAAATCAATTTCTACTGGTTCTCTATCTCCACCGAGCGCCATCCACGTTTTTTGTTCCTGGGGAAGATAACCGGATGTGTGGATGGTTCCCGCCCAATTCCTATACTGTTTAGAGAAAACCCCTCGATCGGTATCATTCATTAAACGAAAGGCGTCCATGGCACTCTTTACTTCTGGCCGATTCGACTGGATGGCGTCCATCCGCTTCATCGAATCCACAAGGTGATTCCGGTTCTCTTTCGTCATGATTTCAAAGTGATTCGTGCACACATCGGACTGCCGGACCTCCACTCCCCTTGGAGAGGCTTCGACAATGTAGGTTTGATTGCTTCTATCAAAAACCGTATAACTAAACGAATGGCGATGGGGTATCTCCTTCAGCATGTCCACTGCTTCCTGTACATCAGCACAGGATTCCAAGATCATGCGTCCAATCATACAGCAGATGAAACCATCGCCCGGACGTTTGCGATGCATGAAATTATACCCCATCACCACCCCTTTTTCATTCATTCCATCCATTCTGCCGGTAATTCGCTGAGTTGGACCTATGATGGCGTACCCCTGATCGGTCGGTTGGAAAAGGCTGTACCTTCCTTCGTAAGTCTTCGGCATATAATCATAGTTGCGGATCATATAACCATCGCCTGTCATGATGGAGCACCCGGAACGTTTGTAATCGATTCTATATCCTCCAAATTCCATCAGCACCCGTTCCATGGGCCATCCCAATCCATCTCTTAAGCCGAGCAGTTCCTCCCATAAGCCTGGAGCAAATCGGACAATAGCTGCTTTCACTTCCTCTGTCTCCACGACAAATCTGGGCTTACGTACTTTCCATTGTTTCTCCCTATTCTTCACTGTCCAGCTCCCGGCGAGCTGTTGACCCTGATATAACCCGAAGTCATAATGCGAGCCCCTGAACGAAAGAATATCACTATATATCTTCTTCATCGTAAATTTTCCTTTCTCTATTACGTGCCTATCATCCAATGTATCATTTTTCCACCTCCCCGACAAAGCCTCTTTCCTCCCAGTTTCCCTCCGAAGATGCGACAATAAATGATTACTTCTTCTAGTTTTTCGACGTCATCTTTGGTAGTCTTAAAACTGGAGGAATTCAGTAAGCTTTTCCGGATATTTCTGAATGGAACGTGTCGTTTCATAAGAAATTCATACTGCAAAGGGTGGTGGAACTAAGATGAAAGAAGTCGTTATTTTGGGGGGCGGCTACGGAGGTATGCACACACTGCACGGTCTGCTGGATAACATAGGAGATGATGTGCGCATCACCGTCGTGGACAGAAACCCTTATCATTCTTTAAAAACGGAATTTTATACGATTGCCGCCGGAACCGAATCGGACCGACATGCTCGTGTGGATTTCCCGAAACATGAACAAGTTCGCTACGTGTTTGATGAAATTGAAAAGATTGATGTTACGAATGAGCAGATCTTATTAAAAGGGAGCGAAAATGTTCCCTACGATTATTTACTTATAGGGCTCGGCTGTGAAGACAATTATCACGGCATCGTAGGAGCACAGGAATTCACAGAAAGTGTCCAGACGTTCTCAAAAGCCCGAAGCGCAGGATATGCGATTAATAATTTAGATGCTTATGGCAGCGTAACCGTGGTAGGAGCAGGGTTGAGCGGGATCGAAGTCGCTTCAGAAGTTCGTGAAAGCCGCTCAGACTTAAACATCCGCCTGCTGGATCGTGGGGAAACCGTCTTAAAAGCTTTTGATTCCAAGATTCAAAACTATGTAGAGAAATGGTTTAAAGAGAACGATGTAGAAGTGATTCATAATGCCAATGTGGAATATGTAGAGAAAGACGGCGTCTGTAACAACGGCGTTTGTTATATCAATGATGTAACCGTATGGACGGCAGGCGTACGCCCGAGTTACCTTGTCAGGGAACTGCCTTTTGATAAAGACGAACAGGAGAAAGTCATCGTCAATGACTATTACCAGGTACCTTCCCGTCCCAATGTGTATGTCGTAGGAGACTGCGCATCATCGGAACATTCTCCGAGTGCCCAGTTGGCAGGACAGCAGGGGGAGCGTGTCGCAGTCGTCTTATCAGCGATTCTTCAAGGAAAAGAACCGGACAGACCTTCCATCGTCAAACTCAAAGGAGCCCTTGGTTCTCTTGGTAAAAATGATGGATTCGGAAATATGCTTCAAAAGCCTATGACGGGAGTGCTTCCGCGTCTGGCGAAATCCGGAGTGCTGTGGTTAAGCAAACGTCACTAAAATAGGAAAGATCACACCCTGAAGGATGTGATCTTTTTTTCATTATTCATCGGACGGGGACTCTGTGGAGCAGCCTGCCAAGGTATTCAGCCAGTTCGAGCATGCCATATCTTCCCGCTTTCTCTTCCGCCTCCGAATTGTAATTCGTATTCGTATTTACATCATAGGTGTACAACCATCCATGCCTGTCCTGAATTGCTTCAATACCGGCAACCTGAATGTCATTCTCCCTTAAAAATCTTTCGTAACGGTCGATGATGTCGGGTTGATAGTTCTCCAACACTTCAAACTTTGCCGCTTGTGGAGCATCCGCCGGACAATAGGCATCCTCGATCGAACATGCGTCCGCAGGACAAAGCTCGAAGCCGTCAGACGTATCCACTCTTACGCCGTACAGAAACTTGCCGCCGACGAATTCATGACGAACGATATATGGTTCAGGTGCTTCTATATATTGCTGAATTAATGTTATACCATCAACCGGTTCTTCAAAGGCCGCACTGTCGAGGTATTCCTTCAGCGCTCCCACCGAATGGAAGAGTTGAACCCCCTGCCCTTTTCCTGCACGGTTGTGCTTCGTGATGAACGATTCGGATCCGAGGCGTTCCGCTGCTTTGATAATATTATCCTTCCCCACAGCCGATATAGTGGCAGGTGCTTCGATACCAGCCTGATTCAATGCCATATACTGATTGACTTTGCTGACTTCCAGACGGAGGGCCCTGCTTCCGTTCACCACCGTCCTCCCGTGACGTTCCAGCCAGGCAAGTACAGCTTCTGTAAATTCCGGAGCATATCGATGATTTCTCGTATGGGAAGATGCGCTGATCCGATTATAAAAGATCCCTTCCGGCGGTTCGCTTGTCAAATCAAGCATTCCTTCGTCCAAATGCCATAGTTCATACGGTAGGTTCAACTCCTGCAGACGTTTGGTTAAATGGTCGGTCCACTCATCGTTCTCGTGAAGTACATAAATTTTGCTCATTGAACTGACTCCTCCCCAATCTTTTCTTCTATATTAACACAATAAACCGATAAATTTACTTGGTTATAGACATTTTTTGACTACTCTTTTCTTAAAAAACAAAAAGAAACCACCCTTCAAGGATGGTTTCTGCTGATTATGAAAGAAATATTTTCTCACAGGAAAGTGGGTGCTTTCCACATATCGCCGGTTAATCTCTCCTCCGATAGGTTAACTTGCCTTTGCTGGCAGTGCATTACTCTTACCTTCTGATTTATGACGGATGAGCTGCCATACGAACCACGAAGCGACAGCAACCCAGATGATTGAGCCGATGACCATGGAAGTGGAGTAGGACATGCTGAAACCTTCCGGAGCATAAAAGATATAAGAACTTACAACAGCTGTCATGAACAAAGCGGGAACGCTGCAAATCCAATGAAACTTTTGATTCTTCAGCAAGTACATAGCTGCTGTCCATAACATAACGGTAGCCACAACCTGATTGGACCATCCGACGTAACGCCACAGGAAATTATAATTCATCTGTGTCAATAAGAATGCTGGAATTGCTACAGGGATTGCAAACAAAGCTGCTGTCCATCTTCCGTCCAGTTTCTTACTGGTAACTTCCTTAACAAAGTCCATCAACATCATCCGCGAAGAGCGCAGTGCGGTATCTCCTGTTGTGATCGGGAGCAGGATGACACCAAGGACTGCCAGTATTCCTCCTAATGTACCAAGGGTTGTCGTACTGATTTCGTTTACGACGCCCGCTGGCCCTCCGGAGGCAAGTGCTGCCTGCAGGGACTCCGTACTGCCGAAGAAGGTCATACCGGCTGCCGCCCAGATCAAAGCAATGACCCCCTCAGCAATCATAGCTCCATAGAATACCTTTCTTCCTTCACTTTCTTTCTTCAATGTTCTGGCGAGTATCGGACTCTGGGTGCTGTGGAATCCTGAAATCGCTCCGCACGAAACAGTTACCATCAGCAACGGCCAGATTGGCAGTTCATCTGGATGGAGATTCTGCATCGTCAAGTTCGGCACAGAATAGTCGAAGAAAAACAAGCCGATTCCTATAGCAGCCGCCATAAAGATAAGAATAGCCCCGAACACTGGATAGATCCTGCCGATGATTTTATTGACAGGCAGGATGGTTGCTGCCAGAAAATAAGCAAATATGATAAAGATACACGTTAAGAATCCAAGAGGTGTAACCTCAGCCATCAGCTGTGCCGGACCTGCAGTAAAGGCAGCAGTAACGAGAACCATCAGAGCGATGGAAAGAACATTGATGACCGTTTTCGGGTATTTACCCAAATATTTTCCGACAAGGGCCGGGAATTGTGCTCCATTATGACGTAGGGACAGCATCCCGGAGAAATAGTCGTGAACCGCGCCTGCGAATATGGAACCGACTACGATCCACAAGAAGGCGATCGGTCCATATAACGCCCCCATGACGGCACCGAATATAGGGCCTAACCCAGCGATATTCAAAAGCTGTATGAGACTCGCTTTCCACCAACTCATCGGCATGTAATCAAAACCGTCGTTCTTTTCATAGGCCGGTGTCGCCTTTTGGTCATCAATCCCGAAAATTCGTTCTACCACCTTTGCATATATGAGATAACCTAATAATAGTAATACGATGGATGCGACAAATGTAATCATCGCTGAGCCCCCTCTCAAATGGAATGTAAGGAGTATTTTATCTGTGCAGATGTCGAAAAACAACCCATTTTCAGAATATTTATTTTTTTATCTTTTTTTTCTTATTTGGTAGCGGATACAATGGAACCAAATGAAAAATTCCATAGAAAAGGCCGCCGAAAACTGGGTTTCGGCGGCCTTTTCTATTTTAAAACTAATATTATAAGACAGAGCTAATCTGTCTTTTACTTTTATAATAACCTGCCACCCAGAGAATTGGTTAAGTTCCCGCAGTCGTATCGATTGCAGGGTGGCATTGCTTTTAAATTATCACACATCCAGCTCCGTAAGCAAGCAGCACCTATGTATATTAACATGCAATTAAGTGAGTTGTTCTTTTAATTCCAGTGATTGGCCACGGAATCTATTCAAAAGATCATCCAGCTCCTGAGATACTCGAAGCAATTCTTCATCGTTGGGATTCTGATTATATATATCATACATTCGGACTCTCAATTCTTCAATTTGTCTTTCAAGTTTTTCTTTGTAATTCATATACTCAGCTCCTTCTCATGTAGATTACCCTTTTATTTCCTATCTAAACATTATTTTAAGAAAACTTTTACTATTCAATGAATTTCCGTTTATGAACAGTGTCGAGAATTGCCCGGGAAATAAAAAAACGTTCTGTTATTTCTGACTTCATGTTAGGATATATGAAAACATACATATGGAGGAATGTTTCATGTTTAAAGCAATTTCGACTGAAAATGCACCAAGTGCCATCGGACCATACTCCCAGGCTGCCGATCTCGGAAATCTGGTTTTCATTTCTGGACAGATTCCTCTTGACCCAAAAACGATGGAGTTCGTTTCGGACGAGGTGAAAGAACAGACGGCACAAGTAATGAAAAACATCGAGGCTATATTGACAGAAGCCGGACTAAGCTTCCGCAATGTCGTGAAAATGAATATCTTCCTGGATTCCATGGATGATTTCGCCACTGTAAATGAAGTATATGCCGGCTTCCTAGAAGAGCCTTATCCCGCGAGGCAGCTGTGGAAGTCAGCAAGCTTCCAAAAGGTGCAAAAGTCGAAATCGAAGCGATAGCTGTAAAATCTTAGCATTTACTCACAATATTCGAAGTAAGAGAAGTTTTTTTGTCCCATTACATTAAAAAATAGCTTTATGTGTAATTCGAAAAGCAGAGCATATGCTCTGCTTTTTTTAATCTTCGTCTTTGATGTCAGGATCTTCAGGAATGGGTTCGTTCAAATACGCCTGGATCATATCTCTGTATTTTTCCATTTGTTCCAAGTGATTGTTGAATTGATGTTTATTAATGAGAAACTGCGTCCCGTCATGGACGGTTTTTATTTTATGGTGATGGACGAGATGCGTTATATAGTCAGCAGGCAGATCAAGGTACTCTGCCGTTTCTTCAATCGTCATATACATCATTTATTCACCTTCTTCTTATTTATAATCATACCATTGGCGGATTCTTTTATCTATGCGGTTTCCTTTATTTATCCATAGGGAAAATAACCGAAGTATACAAGTATCAAGAAAGGACCGTGATGGAATGGATACGTCATTAAAAGACAATCGCCACGTCAGAAAAACGAAGGAAGATGTAAAGCCGTGGATCCGCAGAATCGGACGAATCGGCTACATGGCAAAGGGAATTGTGTACTTCCTTGTAGGGATATTGACGTTTATGGCGGTACTCGGCATAGGGGGTAAAACGACCGGGACAAGCGGTATGTTCCAGTCTTTGGCCGGGGTGAAGTTTGGGGAATGGCTGCTTTGGATGATCGGCATCGGACTGATAGGCTACATTTGCTGGGTTTTAGTAGAAGCGTTCTTCGATCCACAGAACAACGGATTAGATCCGAAAGGACTGATTATGAGAACCGGTTATGTTGTAAGTGGTGTCGTTTATGGTTCTCTGGCTTATCAAGCAATCCAAATAGCGATGCATGCAGGTTCCGGAGGCGGTGATTCTAAAAAGACTATTTCCGCCCAAATTATGTCGCAGCCACTTGGTGAATGGATCATCGGAGCAGTTGGAGTTATCATCATCGGGTATGGATTATATGAATTCTTTGGTGGCATAACCGGTAAATTCATGAAAAAATTATGGACGAAAGATATGGAAAAGAAAGAGGTAAACACGGCAAAAACAGCAGGAAAATACGGCCTTGCCGCCAGAGGTATTGTACTCGGAATTATAGGTTTCTTCTTTATTCAAACGGCACTTACTTCGGATCCGGACGAAGCGAAAGGCTTGGATGGCGCTTTATCGGAATTATCCCAGCAGCCATATGGTAGGTGGATTCTCGGCATCATAGCGGTAGGTTTAATCCTTTATGGTGTGTACCAGATTGTGAGAGGCAGATATATGCGGATGAACTTCGGCAGAAAATAAAAAGAGCCTTCCCTAGGGGAAGGCTCTTCGACTTTTGTTGCGAATATACCGACGCCACATCGTCGTTTAGCTTCCTCGGAAGCATGTACTTCGTCTTACACAAACAGCTCATCGCTTCATTACTATAGCACTCTGCCCTCACAAATGCAATCGTTTTTGCATCAGACGCCATGTGCTATACTGAAGACAAGTATAAACACCAGGAGGCAGCCATGCTTACATTTGAAGAGAAACTTGAAATCATTGAAGAATTTCCGGAATTGTCGAAACGGGAGATCTCACTCGGTCGAATCAATTTCCACTACGAGGAAAGCTTATACGAAAAACAAATTGTCGTTTACCGCCTTCATCCAAACGGGAACGGCTTCATCTATGCAGGAGAAATAGAAGACTATCCTGCTGATAACAAAGGAATGGTAAACATACGTGATATAAGTGCGGATGAACTCCGTTCTCTTATCCGCCGTTCCATTGACTCTCTCTCCCTCTCTCCTGCTGAGAAGAACCCGGTTATGGAGGAATGGTTGAATGACTACGACCAATCCCTTGTATTGATGCGGGAAGAAGATGGGTATCATGTGTATGCGGATGAACAGTTGGAAGGAGCTTTCAATACCTATAAGGAGGCAGCCAACTTCTTGGAACAGGAAGGATTTCACCGATTATAATGGAAACCCCGGCCAATCCGGGGTTTTTATTTTTACATTTTTTATGATCATACCAATCAATGATTGCATATGGTATGGAAAGTGCCTTCGGAAGGTTTGATGCTCATGCACCCATACGTATATCACCGACAGAACGATTATACTTCTTCCATCTATTCTTATGCTCAAGGAGAGGTTAACGGAGACTCCCTCGAAGACCAGGTTTATCTTGTCGGTCAGGAAACACCCGACAGCCCCTATGTTACGAACATTACACTCGTCATTCAGGATGGCAGAAACAACAAGTTTCACTCAATCCCTTTAAAGACCAATACAGGCTATAATCCGCGCCTTTTCCTCGGAGATTTCACAGGAAGCGGTACAGATGACATCCTGGTAAGTATGGACTCTGGAGGGAGTGGAGGATTTGGGTATTTTTATATCTATTCCTTCCTAGCCAATCACCCCCGGCTTCTCTTCGATTATGAAGTGTTTGATCAAACATTTGACTACAGCGTTACCTATAAGGATAACTATTTGGTTGAAGTCATCAATAACACGCTCCACTTATCCTTTATGATCGACCTCAGCAATAGGGACAAACAATATTTAGCGGACATTTATAATGAAGACGGCGCATTGAAACAACCGCTTACAGGATCTGTTTCCGGACTTAACCAGCTCTATCCTATTGATTTCAACGGAGATGGAATTTATGAATTATATGCTCTGCAGCGAATCATCGGTCAATACAATGCAGATGGACTCGGTCTCATGCAGACACCTTTAAGTTGGAAAGACAACCACTTCTCCCCCTTCTTCGACAATCAGTATGCCGCCGTCTTAGGAACGGCAGTCAATGAATAGCTCCTGCTAAAAGCAGGGGCTTTTCGTATCTTCTATGAATATTATACAAATAAGTTATATTGGTATAAAATAGGGTACAAGAAAAAGAGGTTTTAGAAAGGAGTCTATTATGACGGCACTGAATCAGCGTTTTGCTCAATACTTAGCGGACAATCAGACCACATTAGTCAATGAACTGTTACCAAAAACACTGGACGAGCTGCAGATCAAATATACAGAATCAGAATTGAATTACCACTTCGAAATGCTCCGCCTGCTACTCGATCGCGTTGCGAAAAGTCTATTACAGCACCCAGACGAAACGAATGCTGCCGAAATCGGTTATGATATGGAGAACTATTTATATTCTCAAGGTATCCTGCTAAAACAAACCGTGGATGTGTTAAGTGTTTTCCGCTTAGCCTTGATCAGACATATGAGGAAATCAGAATTTATTTATGAAGCAAAAGTAGATGAAGGCTTTCTCGTAACAGAGGAAATCGTCGCAGCATTTGATGCAGCAATTCGTGCGACGACCGCGAATTATAATTGGACGAAAGAGAAAGAACATACGGAAATGGAAAACCATTTAAATGAAATTTCCACTCCCGTCGTTCTCATCGATGAATTTCAGGCCGTCCTTCCTCTTGTGGGCGAATTCTCTCCGGAGCGATTCGACATCGTGAAGGAACATACGTTGAACAAAGTAAAAGAGCACAGCCTCCGTCTTCTTTTTATCGATTTTTCAGGGATAGCTACGTTCGATGACGTCTTTATCAACGATTTATTTAATTTGACGAAGACGATTAAATTATTGGGAACTAGAACAGTGCTCACCGGCATTCGCACAGAAATGGCCATTGCTGCGATACAATCAGGCATGAATTTCAAAGACCTAGAAACGTTTAACGACTTAAAACAAGCGCTGGTTACCATTAATGACGCTTGAGGCAGTGTATCGAAAAGACGAGCAAGAAGCTTTCCGTCTAGGAGATTACCGGAAAGCTTCTTCTACGTTTTTCTTCAATGTTATCAATGTTCGTGGTTTCCCGCGGAACCATTCCACTACCTCCTCACCGATGAACTCAAAGCCATTTTTCTGAAAGAACCGCAGACTTTGGTCGTTATCTTCGAATACTTCTGCAAATATATTAGAAATACCATATCGGTAATGGATGATTTCAATAAATTGCTGCAAAGCTTTTGTACCTATCCCGCTCCGCTGCCGATCACCGAGGACGATACCAATATAATCGCGGTCTTTAGCGCGATACAATTCTACCTTACCGATAATTTCTCCGTCGCATTCGATGGCTTTAAGGAGTAAATCAGGCTTTTCTCCCTTAAAGTACAAATCATATGACTGCAGAAACTGCTGATAGGTTCTCGGGACATCCACCCCAGTCTTTTGCTGTAACTCCTCATCCATCTCCCACCTATGTAAAGACCTAAGATGCCTTCTCTCCACTTCTACAATTTTCACTTCCAATGATCTTTCACCTCATTAATTATGATGCATCCTTTCGCTAGCTCGAACTCTCCTTTATATACTTCTCGATAAGCTCATCATTTACTACCTATATACTCTCCTTCTGAACTTGGTAAACATAGATAAGTAATAAAATGGAAATGTAACAAAAGAAAAGTTCCCTTTCCTGCAAAACAGGCACGGATATAAAACTACCAATTACCCCCTAAAGATATAGGTGAAAATCGAAAGCTATGGATGTAATGACCTCCCCTATATATAAATAAATAAGAAAAGCGCAGCTGAGCACAGCTGCGCTTTTCTGTATTTTGTTAGCTTAAAAGAATAAGATGTGCGCCAACAAAGCTGCTATCGGAAGTGTAATGATCGTACGCTGTAAAAATATCACAAACAGCTCAAAGAAATGTATAGGAATTTTGGATTTAATCAACAGAATACCTATCTCCGACATATAGATCAACTGCGTCAGACTCATAACACCAATGACGAATCGAGTCAGTTCTGATTCGATTCCACTCCCAATGACAGATGGAAGGAACATGTCCGCAAAACCGACAATCATGGCAGGAGCTGCTGCGGAGGCTTCTGGAATCTGCAGCCAGTTAAGAATTGGTACGAATGGATAAGAAAGAATAGTAAAGACCGGTGTAAACTCAGCCACCACTAACGCAACGGTTCCAAGCGCCATAACAAGGGGGATTAATCCAAACCAAATATCGACAACGTTATAGACACCCTTTTTCACGACTTGACCAGCGCTCTTCACTTCATCCGCCTTCTCTACCGCTTTCTCCAGTCCCCATCGGAACGACGAAACACCTTCTGGAACATCTTCACTGATCTGCTTACCAGCAGGCTCATAATACGTGTCTTTCTTTTTAGACAGTGGAGGAATTCTTGGGCAGATGACAGCCGCTACCAAACCACAGACGACGACTGTAAAATAGAAAGGTACGAACATATGGTCAATGGAAAGGAACTTTGCGATGACAAGGCTGAAAGCAATGGAGGCAATCGAGAAATTAGTCGCGACTACACTAGCTTCGCGCTTTGTATAATACCCTTTCTCATATTGCTGGGTCGTCAATAACACCCCGACCGGCGCACTACCCATCCAGGAGGCAATGGCATCCACAGATGAACGTCCCGGAAGCTTAAATAAGCCGTACATCGCTTTCCGGACAACTGTACCGATCAAATCCATTAAACCGAATTCCAACAGCAGGGGCATAAACAGACTGGCAAAAAGAAACCAGACCATCAACACCGGTACAAGGTCGAAAAGCACGACCCCTCCGGTAAGTTCCGAAGAAATAATAGATGTTCCTGCACTTGTCAACGTCAAGACTGCGAATACCGCTCCAAGAACCCGCATAGACGCCCAGAAAGGACCGACATCAAATAAATGGGCAACGACATTTCCAGAACGAATCCCCTCTTCAGGAAGCAGTTTCACCAGAATGCTGCCTGCAGCAGATAGACAGATAATGACTGTCATAAACAAAGGAATTTGTTCGGAAAAGGCTCCCTGTAGAGCATCCGCCATGATCCCGAGACCAATGGTTACTTTTCCACCAATAGAAATAGGTACCATGAACAAAAGAACACCTATAAAAGAAGGAATGAGGAACTTTAACCATTGTTTAGTCGTATAAGAATTAGTCTGTTGCAGGGTTTCTGTAGATTTTGTATTTTCAATAGCCATACTGTTCCTCCTCTATGTTCAATCACATATATATAGTATCAATATTTAATAACTATACATTCCATTGCATAAAGATTCAACAGTAGATTAGAAGATTCTTCTTTTTTCTTCTTATTTTACGAAAAGACAAAAAAACCGAGTACTCCTTCATAAGGAATACTCGGTTTCTATTGAACTAGGAAGGATGATACATCTTATAAAAACTATATCCGTGCTTTATTAACACTTTAATTACAGAGTAGGTGGGCACAGCGATAATCATACCGACAATTCCATACAAAGGAGCTGCCACGACAAGAAGAAGGATGACGGTCAACGGATGAATGTTCAACCGTTCCCCAAAAACATAAGGTGCTACAAGATTACTCTCTAACTGCTGGACAACAACGATGGTCACTATAACATAGATGGCAAGCTGGGGTTCCTGCATTAATGCGACCACGACTGCAGGAATGGAACCGATGACAGGCCCTACAAACGGGATGACACAAGTGAATGCCAGAAAAACACCCAGAACGAGCGCATAATCGAGGCCGATCAGCAGATATCCAATATACGTCAACACCCCGTCTACCGCGGCTATAGTCACCTGCCCGAGTATATAAGATGATATCGTGTAATCCAAATCTTCCAACAGCTTTTCTCCTCGCGGCTTATGCTCAGGACGGAAGGCCCGAGACAAAAACGGCACCAGCCTCTCCCCGTCTTTCAATAGGAAAAAAAGCACGAAAGGAACGATGATCATGACGGTGGCAGCCCCCGCAATAGTGGAGAACACGGTAGTGAGATGCTCGCCGATCTGCTCGGTCATTCCACCGAAATAATTCGTCACCTTCTGGGTGATAGAATTCATGGATACCATACCCATATCATTCTCCTCTATCTTCCTGCCGGCATGTTCGGCCGTATCCTTCACTTTAGACGGAAGGCTGGAAAGGTCGGTTACCTGTTGTTTAATCGTCTCTGCCAGGAATTTAAAACCGGTGTAGACTATTCCTCCTATGCAGGCAAAAAGCAGAAGGATAGCAGCGGGACGCGGAAGGAAGGGCACCCGTTCCAAAAGGTCAACAGCCGGCCTCAGCACATAAAACAAAAAACCCGCGATCAGCATGGGATAGAATAGCGTTTGAAAAATAGTTTTAAATGGTTCTAATAATTGCAGCTTCTCAAGAAAGAAATAAAAAATGAGCAGCAGGATCCCTGCCGTTATGTATTTGTAATAAGGCTGCTTCCACCACATAAAAAACATCTCCTCTCTATCCCATTCATTCACTAATTCAGATCAGAATAAACCGCAAAAAATACACCTGAAAAGATGTGCGCTTATTCCCCCTTTCTTCATTAATATATCCCCACTCCTCCAGAATAGAAATCAGGGAGGCCCCAGCCGCATGCGTAAGGAATTCTAACATGATGTAAATTTTATGTTAGATTTTCTCACATAACAGGTGACAGAAAATTAAAAATGATTTATTCTGTTAACAACAACCAGAACAGGAAATGAATGATTAGTGGCGTCCTGTAGGTAGATCCCCCATGTTCACGAAAATCAAAGGATCGGGAGTGAACCTTCATGAAGAATCATTTAAGGACAGCTGTTGAAACTATGCGGGAACATTATATCCAAAAGCTGATCGAAGCCGGACAGTTCCATGCTTCGGACGAGGTTCTCCATTCACTTACACTGACAGAACTGGAAACCCTCGCAGCCAGAATCCACCGTCCATAGCTTCGCCAATCACCAAGGAGGAGAAGGGATGTCGTCCTACAAGCATAAAAAGGTCATATCAATCGGAACCGTTAATGAACTGACAGGATTATCGCTTCGACAAATACGGTACTATGAGGAGCGAGGATTAATATATCCGGAACGGACTAAGAGAGGAACAAGAAAATATTCCTTTGCGGACGTGGAAATGCTGCTCCAGATAGCAGACAAACGAGAAGAAGGGGTGCAAACCTATGAAATAAAACAGGATTTGCTGGAATCAAGCAAGGAAAAAGTAATGGAACGAATGCTGCGTGGTCAATTAAACGCACATTTCAAGCTTAACAAATAGGTTCAGGCAGCCCACAGACACCCCTAGGTCTGAGGGCTTTTTTTTACCTTTCTTAACAGAACCGTGTAAATCAAAATATCTTGACTTCGAAATAAATAGAGAATAAGATAATAGTTAGAATTCAAAATATTCTTTAAGGAGAGTGTTTCCATGACTAAATTAGTATTAGATCCTGTGCACAGCAGTTTGAATTTCCAAATTAAACATATGATGGTATCCAAGGCTAAAGGAGAATTCGAGGAATTTAATGTTCAATTTTCCGGAGACCTGAATGATCTCTCATCTGCCAGCATCGCCGTAACAATTCCCGTTAAATCCATTAACACGAAGAACGAGCAAAGAGATGGACACCTCCGGTCCGGAGACTTCTTCGAGGCAGATCAATATCCGGAAATGACATTCAAGAGTACTTCCATCAAAGAAGTCTCGGAAGGAGAATTCGAAGTAACTGGAGACTTCACGATTAAAGAGACAACTAATAAAGAGACATTCACAGTCGAATACAACGGCACATCGAAGAGTCCTATGGACGGGAGCACGATCGCAGGCTTTGATGTCACCGGAAAAGTGAACCGAGAAAGCTACGGCTTGACTTACAATGCCGCAATAGAAACCGGCGGAATGCTGCTTGGCAGAGATGTGAAATTCGAAGGGAACTTTGAATTCGTCGTAGAACAATAAAAAAACCAAGACTGAGCAGCGCTCAGTCTTGATTCATTTCAAAATAATACGGATAATGCAGCCGGCAGCCGGCATTAAAAGCATGCTTACAATTCGGACAAACAGAAGCCTTCATATAATTCTGTATGGACAGCTCGCTCTCACAGTTTCCACAGAGGACAGCAGCCTCGTCCCAGCGATTCCTCGGCCAGCGTGACTTCCCATGATCCTCTAATTCATCATGACAGAAGATACATGCATAGTACGTTTGGCAGCAGTGCATTTTAATCGCAATAATATCAGTCTCACTATGATAGTGTACGCACCTTGTATTCGTATCGACAAGCTTCCCTTTCACTTCCTCCATAACTGATCCCCACTTTCTCATCGCTATTGTATCACGTGCTGAGACCACGGCGGCGCAAGAGCCACATACAGAAGAACAGTACCAGAAAACTTATGCCTATACTTAATATTCCGAGCCATCCACTACCTTCCCACAAAACCCCGGCAGCCGTGCTCCCCACAGCGACCCCGGCGTAGTAGCTGATCAAATAGAATCCGGATGCTCCACTTCGATGATGCGTGGCAGATTTACTTACAAGCGCCGAAGCCATTGCATGGGCGACAAAGAACCCCATACAGAGCAGACAGAGACCAAATACAATCATGGAACCGGACGGTACAGCGGTCACCCCTGCTCCTGCAAGCATTACAAGGACAGCTAAATACATCACCCGCTTCATCCCTAAGGAGAGAGACATTCTCCCTGCCAGCGGCGGTGCGATAATCCCGAATAAATAAGCAAAATAGGTAAATGAAATGACCTCCAGCGTCCATCGAAAAGGCTCTCCTTGTAAGTAAAAGGGAAGGTATGTCCACACTGCCGTGAAAACGGCCTGCAGCAGGAAGCCCATTAAGAATAGAAAAAGCATGTTTCCGCTTCGCAAATGGACAAACAACCCTTGAAGATCCTTGACTATCGACTGATCCGTTTTTTCAAAGAAACGCTCGTTCGGTATGAGTACAAGGAACAGAAAAGCAGCAAGGACTCCGAAGAGTGCAAACACCCAAATCGTCAACCGTAAATCAAAAACCCCTGCAAGATATCCCGCTCCCACTCTTCCGCCCATTCCTCCGAGTGCGTTACTCGAAATATACAGCGTCATAGCAAGACCGATATGTTTTGGTGATGTTTCTTCCCCTAAATACCCCATCGCTGCAGCAGGAATCCCTGCAAGGAAAAATCCCTGGATAACACGGAGAGCTACAATCCATTCGAAACTATCCACAAGAGGAATCAAACCCAGCGTAATCACGGTAACGAACAGGGAAAGCTTCATAACTGCCACCCTGCCATAGCGATCAGAAAGAAAGCCTAAAACGAACAATCCGACAACCATAGCGAGCACACAGGAGGACATGACGAAGCTTGATACTGTAGCAGAACGATCATAACTATCCGAAAGCAACGGGAGCAGTGGCTGAAAGACATACAATGTAGAAAAGGTCGATAAAGATGCAATCATTAATGCGGCTGTAATCCGCCAAAATCCAGACTCACGCGGTGTATAGGGGTGAGTCGTTTCTATCGCCACTCCCATATCAAATCACTCTTTTCTAGGATTGGAATTGACTTGGAAATTCGTTCAAATCGATCCCCCAGACGAACGGAAGATAGAAATAGATGGCAAGAGTAACCAGGATGACTGCAAGGATATTCAACCACAACCCAGCTTTCGCCATATCCGGGATACGCAAATAACCAGACCCGAAAACGACGGCGTTCGGCGGAGTCGCAACCGGGAGCATGAACGCACAACTTGCAGCAATCCCTGCAGCGATCATCAAACTGTAAGGGTGTACAGAAAGAGCACTCGCAAGGGAGGCCATAATCGGAAACATCATAGTTGCCGTGGCTGTATTGGATGTTATTTCTGTAAGGAATATAACCATCCCCGTTACGATAACGATAATCAAGAGCAGATGCACCCCTTGGAGTACAGTCAATTGATTACCTATCCATTCTGCCAGTCCGGTTTCCTGAAATCCTGAAGCAATGGCCAGCCCGGCACCGAATAACAGCAAGATCCCCCATGGCAGTCCTTTTGCTGTATCCCAATCCAGTAGATGTTCTCCTTTACGGTTTTTAGAGGGAAGGATGAACAGGATGACTGCAGCAATCATAGCTATCATCGTATCATTGATATTTTCATTAATCCGTACCAGAAGAAAGGAGCGGGATATCCAGGCTGCAGCTGTCACGGTAAAAACCAACAGCACCGTTTTTTCTTCAAAAGACATAACACCAAGCGACCTGCGTTCTTCTCGGATCACCTTCCTCCCTCCAGGCAGCTCCTTCATTTTCATAGGATAAGCGACCTTGACTAAATACACCCACGCAAGCGCTAACAACAGCAAAGATAATGGTACCCCGAACGTCATCCAGCCTGCGAAAGATATCTCGATGGCATAGGTCTGTTCTACAACCGCCTTGAAAATCGTATTCGGCGGTGTACCGATTAGTGTCGCAAGTCCTCCGATCGACGCACTATACGCAATTCCGAGCATCACTGCCTTACCGAAAGGGAAAGAATCGTGATCGACCGTTTCTCCCTTCTTCTTCAACTGCTCCGCTGCTTGGTATATAACGGCCATACCAATCGGCACCATCATCATTGCCGTCGCTGTGTTGGAAATCCACATGGACAGCACACCGGTAGCAACCATAAACCCGAGTACAATTTGTTCGGTGCTCGTGCCGACGGAAGCTATGATAAACAGGGCCATCCGTTTATGTAAGTTCCATTTCTGCATAGTAAGGGCAATTAAAAAGCCCCCCATAAACAGAAAGATGGTGTCATCTCCGTAAGAAGATGCGGTCATTCCACTTTCCAACCCGCCGGTAACAGGAAACAATACGAGAGGAAGCAACGAGGTGGCTGGAATGGGAATTGCCTCTGTAATCCACCATGTAGCAATCCATAGTGTACTCGCAAGAATCGCTACAGCCTCCCTTGACAAACCTTCCGCATCCACAAACAGCAAGGCAAGAAGAAAAAGCATGGGTCCAAGAATCAAGCCGATCTTTTGTCTCGGCTGCATGGAAGGTCCTGGTTTCCTTTCTTGTTCTCCATTTTCCTTGGTATAAGCAGAAGTATGATTCCCGGACACCATAAACTGCATCAGTGCCTTCGCTTCCTCATGCATCACCCAAAGCTTTTGCCAACTATTTTTGATAGCAACGGTCGCTCTCATACAATCAATCCTTCCCCATGTGGTAAGTGTAAGAATATTTACAAATTTTATCATAAAATCCATAAAATTGTCATGAAATCACTCTATAACCCTTCCTTAAAATAAATCCACATTCCTTCGGGAGGAATGTGGATTACTCTTACTTATACAGAAGAAAATGTTTTCTCGTCTTATTAAACTTTTTGAGGTCATCCTTCCAACGTTTCTCCATCTGTTCTACGGAATGCCCCTCATTAATTGATTCCCTTACCCATCCGTTCCCTATCAGTAGATCAAAGAACGAGATACCATTTGCATCTTCGGCACGAAATTCGAAATCATCAGGGTACATATCATGGATAGTTTTCACTAAGTGCAGACCTGTGTTAACAGGCTGGAACTCATCACGGTCCAGTATATGAAGTTGGACGCCGTGGGATAATTTCCCGGCATGCTTAGAAAAAGACGGGGTAAATGAAGCCGCCCGGAACCTGACACCAGGAAGGTTCTTCTCGTTCATTGCTTCCGCCAATTGTTCGCTGTCTATGAAGGGGGCTCCGATCAACTCGAACGGCTTCGTAGTTCCTCTTCCTTCCGATACATTTGTCCCTTCAATCAATGCAGCCCCAGGATATACGTAAGCCGTATCTACCGTCGGCATGTTCGGCGAAGGCGCAACGAACGGCATGTCTGTATCATCATAATCCATTCCCCGCTTCCACCCTTCCATTTTCACGACGGTCAAATCTGCACCGATATCGAATTCTTTGTTAAACAGCTTCGCCAATTCTCCTGCCGTCATGCCATGCCTCAGTGGGATTGGATAATTTCCTACGAAAGACTGGTAGTCTGTATCAAGGACCGGACCCTCCACCTGGTCTCCACCGATCGGGTTCGGCCGGTCCAGGACGAAGAATGGAATGTCGTTTTCTTGTGCTGCTTCCATCGCATAAGCCATCGTGTAGATGTACGTATAGAAACGCGTTCCTACGTCCTGGATGTCGAATACGAGGACATCAATATTTTCAAGCATATCCGGAGTCGGTTTTTTCGTTTTACCGTATAAGCTGTACACAGGCAGACCAGTCTTCTCATCTTCGTAAAATTCCACATACTCGCCTGCCTGAGCGCTTCCCCGCACTCCATGTTCGGGACCATAAAGAGCCGTCAACTCTAAGTCTTCATCTTCGTAGAAAAGATCGACGACACTGTTCAAATCCTGATCTACTCCTGTCGGATTCGTGATTAACCCAATGCGCTTTCCTTCCAAAAGTTCTTTCTTATCATCGAGCAGCACTTCTACACCAAGTTTGAATTCCTCCTGCTTCTTATGATGTCCCTTGTGTTTACCACGGTTTCCTTGATGATCAGCGAAAACGACTGAAAAGGTGGACCAGGTTGTTAGCAGAACGACCACTAGTATAAACCACTTCCGCATAGCTATCCTCTCCCTTTCCTCTTAATAAGTGAGCCCCGTTCCATATTCGTACATCACCGATCCATCTTCATCAGGTATCGTGACAGGAAGCTTTCCTTGCGGTGAATTTTCACCAAATATGGTGGCAGCGGACGCCTTGAAGCTGGCTGCTTTAAAGCCATATTGGGCGAGGTAAGCATCGACACCTGCATAACTCATGATGTCGTATGGATTCCGAATTCCAATACTGATGACAGGCGCTTCGCTCGCATCCATCACCTCATGGATCAATTTCATTTGTGGGTGATCGGCAGACCGTGTGGCGACATTATACGTGTAAGTACCAAAGATGATATAGTCCGCCTTTTTCACCATTTCCAACTGTCCTTCTGTCAATTCCGCGCTCGACGTTGATAAAACAGTAGTGGCACCGTGGCGTTCTCTGACGGCATCACCAAGCAAATCGATGAATGTATTTCCAATGACAAGTACCTCTTCCTCCTCTTCTGGTGTCACAGGTAATACCCCATCATTTTTGACCATGGTGATCGACTTCTCAGCAGCTTCTTTTTCCACCTGTTTATGCGCTTCGGAACCTACGATTTCTTCCGCGTATTGAACTTTCTCTTCCACCGACTTCGGATTTTCGGAAGGAATGATTCCCCGCTTCACTTTTAACGTCAAGATACGTTGGGCAGAATCCTCAATGGTTTCTTCCTTGATTTCCCCCGTTTCCACAGCTTCGTAAATACCTCCCGCTACTTCTTCAAGTCCTACAGGCATCAATACGATATCTGTTCCGGCGTTGATCGCCCGAATCACGGAATCTACCGGTCCGAAGTGGTCACTGATTGCTTTCATGTTGAGCGCATCGGTCACGACAATCCCTTCATAGCCCATCTCTTCACGAATTAAGCCGGTCAACACCTTCTCTGATAAGGTGGCAGGAAGAGCAATTGGCGTCCCATCCTTCTGAGAAATCACTTCGGTATCATCAATTTTCGGGAAAGTGACGTGTGCCGTCATGATTGCGTCAATACCTGCATCCATTGCTTGTTGGAAGGGATAGAGTTCCACTTCCTTGAGTCGATCTAAATCGTGAGGCACTTCAGGAAGACCTAGATGAGAATCGACAGCGGTATCTCCATGGCCAGGGAAGTGCTTGGCCGTAGCAGCGACACCAGCTTGTTGTAATCCCCGCATATAAGCGGTTCCCATCGTTCCAACCAATCTTGGATCTCCACCGAAGGAACGGACGCCGATAACCGGATTATCTG
The DNA here is from genome assembly GCF_000328325.1 of Halobacillus sp. BAB-2008. Taxonomy (NCBI): domain Bacteria; kingdom Bacillati; phylum Bacillota; class Bacilli; order Caryophanales; family Bacillaceae; genus Halobacillus; species Halobacillus sp. BAB-2008. The sequence goes on from NZ_ANPF01000043.1 coordinate 36,716, forward strand.
GATTATTGTTTACATCCATCACAGGAGCGAAATTCACATTGAATCCAAGTGCCGCAAGTTCTTCTCCAATGGCATTTCCAACATTCTGAGCTAGCTCTTCCGAACGTGCTGCCCCAAGTGCCATATTTCCAGGCATATCTGTCCCGGATTGCAGCCTTGTGACGATTCCACCTTCCTGATCAATGGTCATAAGCAGTCCAAATTTCTCACTCGCACTCTGGTAATCGTCGACAAGCGTTGTCGTTTGCTCTGTGGTTACGACATTTTCACGGAAAAGAATGACTCCCCCCAAATGATATTTTTTTACCATCTGCTCTATTTCAGCATTCATTTCCGTGACATTTTTCCCCTTCCAAGTACGGAAGTCAGGCATCAGCATCTGTCCTACTTTCTCCTCCATTGTCATTTTATCGATGGCATTCCTTACGATGTCATACTTCTTTCCTTTCTGCTTCATCAGTACAGGAGTAACCTCGGACTGCCCTTTATGCTTCTTTCGTTTGAAATGGACGGCGATCCGATCCTGATCCTTCCCGCTGCGGACGGTAATCCACGCTCGCCCGGGTTTTCCGTGCCATGTTACTTTTCCATGTTCATCCACTTCCGCCACCCGTTTATTGTTGGACGACCACTTCAGATTCTCCTCGACCTTCTTGAAGTGACCATCTTTGTAAACACGCAGCACCTCCATCTGAACCGTATCCCCTTTAATTGTCCTGTCCGCTTCCGGTACGTTCTGCAAAAGAATTAACTCTGTTCCCTTGTTCGACTTTTTCCCGTCCGCCGATACCGGTCCGGTCATCGTTCCCGGAATCAACAGACAGAATGTAAGCAGCACAACAAACCAACCTCTTCTCCTGCCTTTCACTCTACATTCCTCCTTGCCTTTATTTATTTGTAAAAGTAAGACCGCTATCCCGCATGACGATCGAACTTTCCCAACAATGGCGGATCATGATGAGAGTCTTTATTATGGAAGCGTTTACAATATGTAGTAAAAGCGTACCGAATATAATTATAGTCGTCTATACCACATAAGACCCCTCTCTCTTCTTTTCGACTTCGTTTTTC
>NZ_ANPF01000044.1:0-30717 GCF_000328325.1 Halobacillus sp. BAB-2008
TGTCCCAGTACGGTGTTCCAAGACCGACGAATGCCGGTACAAGATATACACCGTCGGAAGAATCGACAGAAGTCGCATATCCTTCTGACTCCGGTGCACTATCGATGAGATTCAAACCGTCACGCAGCCATTGGATAGCTGATCCTGCTACAAAAATACTTCCTTCCAAGGCATATTCGACTTTGCCATCGATCCCCCACGCAAGTGTCGTCAAGAGACCATGTTCAGAAGCGACCCCTTCTTCCCCTGTATTCATAAGCATGAAGCAGCCGGTTCCATACGTATTCTTAGCCATCCCTTTCTCAAAGCAGGCTTGTCCGAACAATGCCGCCTGTTGATCTCCTGCGATACCGGCAATAGGGACCTCCTGTCCGAAGAAATGGTAATCCACTGTCTTCGCATACACTTCTGAAGATGGTTTGACTTCAGGAAGCATGGATTTAGGTACACCTAAAATATCAAGAAGCTCTTCATCCCATTTAAGATCGTAAATGTTGTACATCAACGTCCGTGATGCGTTGGAATAGTCGGTGATATGCGCTTTTCCACCGGAAAGGCGGTAGACAAGCCACGTATCGATCGTACCAAACATCAAGTCCCCGTTCTCCGCTTTTTCACGGGCACCTTCCACGTTATCCAGAATCCACTTCACCTTTGTACCAGAGAAATACGGATCGAGCAGAAGACCTGTTTTCGAACGGAACAACTCATTATGACCCGCCGCACGCAGCTCTTTACAAATGTCTTCCGTCTGTCTGGACTGCCAGACAATTGCGTTATAGATTGGTTTCCCTGTATGACGGTCCCATACGACAGCTGTTTCCCGCTGGTTCGTAATACCGATTCCGGCAACCTGCTGTGGCTCTACGTCTGCTTTACGTAATACGTCGGCAATACAAGCAAGGACGGATGTCCAAATTTCATTCGCATTATGTTCGACCCAGCCTGGTTTCGGGAAAAATTGTTCAAATTCCTTCTGGCCTGTTTCTACAATTTTTCCTTCTTTGTTAAAAAGAATTGCTCTCGAGCTCGTCGTCCCCTGATCAATAGACAAAATGTACTTCTCTGCCATGAAAATCCTCTCCTTTTTTATATCTCTATCAGCTGATTTTTTCTTCAATCTTCGTTACGGATGCATTCTTCTTTAATTCAGAACTTGCTGCCGCAATAAGAATAACTGCTACGACGACTGACAATCCCCAGAAAACAGCAGTATAGTCCTGCATGAATATTGCGCGGTAAAATACCGCCCCATAAATACCACCAAGAACAGGTCCGACAATCGGTACCCATGCATAGCTCCAGTCCGATCCGCCTTTGCCCGGGATTGGAAGCAGAGCGTGGGCGATTCTCGGCCCAAGATCTCGTGCCGGGTTAATGGCATACCCTGTAGCTCCACCCAGTGACATTCCGATCGCGATAATCAAAGCACCGACGATCAGCGGATTTAATCCTTCCGTGAATTCGTTTGCACCAATGAACAACAAGCCCATAACCAATACGAACGTACCGATAATTTCACTTACAAGGTTTGAGAAAGGGCTTCGTACAGCGGGATCTGTGGAGAACACAGCCAGCTTCGCACCTTTATCTTCCGTTTCCCTCCAGTGAGGAAGGTAGTTCAAGAACACAATCACTCCACCGATGAAGGCACCAACCATTTGTCCCGCAATATAAACAGGAACCTTCGCCCATGCAAATTCACCGATCGCCGCAAATCCGAGCGTCACCGCCGGGTTCAAGTGTGCGCCGGTAAATCCCCCGACCGCATAAACCCCCATCGTAACAGCCAGCCCCCATCCGATCGTAATGACGACCCAGCCGGCACCTTCCGCTTTCGACTTTTTCAAAACAACACCGCCGACGACACCGCCGCCGAAGATGATCAAAATCATTGTACCAATCAATTCACCAAGGAATTCAGACATCAGCCACACCCCTTATCTTGTTTTCAAGCTGCATGGATTAAAAAAAGACTCACCTAAAGCGCTTACTTTTTGATGAAAAAGTAGCGAATAGTGTGAGTCTCCTCGTCTCCATCACATGCTTAACTTGTTGATTCCTACTATACACTCACATGTAAACGCTGTCAACTTTATTTTCATAATTAAATGAACAAATGGAACTAGAAAAAATTACTATTTCTCTATTTCCATTGGATTTGTTGTTTCCTTAGTATGGTTCAAATTCGCTTCTATATCCTCCTATGTCTGAAGCTTCCGTTCCACGTTGTGTAAGGAATAGGCTTCGTATCCATTTGTCCTTTAGGTTATTGTCTTTCCAACTAAAACTTCAGTCCATTTCATCGCACTAAACGAATGGAAAAACGATACCCTGCTCATAATATCGGAGTGTGGGTGTAGAGGTGAGACCACAGAAGAGCGGGGTGCTTCACTTAGAACGTGTCGTCAGGGAGCTTTTTACTCTATATCTCCAAGATACTTCCCGTAAAAAGCATCGTAGCCGATCAATTCATAATAATCCCTGCGTAAATTAGTTCCTTCCCTGTCTTCCTCCTCCAGCAAATTCCACTGGTCTTCATTCATTTTCACGATCGTAAACGGAATCCCTTCTTCCATCACCTTCGCTTTGACAGACAGACTCTCCTTCACCTGCTTGTCTTCATAAAAGAAAGAATCAAAGGTGTACGTTTCGCCTGCTTCCGTATCGAATTCAAACTTCCAGCTCAGCACTTCTTCGTCCGTAAACAATGGATAATCGATGAAGGGAATGAGCCGGGCTTCCTCCACCTCCAGCCACGACACCTTCTCTTTCGTGCCTAATTCCACCTGAACGATCCCATCATCTCTTATTGCACGAAAATCATCCATCGTAGAAAGCAGCGTGCCACTGTATAAGAAAAGAAACAAAACAAGCAGCCCCCAAACATACCCTCGTATACTTCTGAAGGTCTTTAGAAATATGTAAGAGAAACAGATAAGAAGACCCGTTAGCAGAATAGTCTGCACGTTGGAAATCCACCCGACAGACGAAGCATCGAACGCCAAGTCCTGCTCCGTCCGGGAAACACCTTTCCACTTAGCAGGCAGCCATATCAGAATGTAAGCGAGTAATGGAAGGAACAAGGTGATTAAGGTGTACACTTTCATGTCCCTGAGCGTTACACGGATTTTCTCCTTCCCTCTAATCAGGTAAAAACCGGCGAACGCCGGCAACAGTCCCAATCCTGTATATGGAAGTACCTTCTTAAACAGGGATAAATTTTCACCAAGGACGATACCGAGCCCCAAGAAGACCGATGCAATGACCAAGATCCAGCCGGCACCCTTCTTAAATTTCAACATGGAAACTGCCTCCTTTTGACAAAATGAAAAAGTTCCGCTTGGAAGGCGGAACTTTACCGTTTATGAATTATAATCCTGGATTTTTTGACGAGCTTTCTGAACTTCTTGATCACTGATCTGCATGTAGTATATACCGCCGATCCTAGTGCCTGAACCGGATATTTGGTAGGTAGTCATGTCCTTGCGTGTATCTTTATAATTGACCATGAGATCCTTCATCGTATCGAAATCCAAGTTTGTCGCCACATTGTTTCCAAGGACGTCGAGAACATCATCGATCTTATTGACAGAACCGACATTTGCCCCTTTATCGACGACTGCCTGGATAATCTGGCGCTGCCGCTCGTTCCGCCCCAAATCCCCTTTAGGATCCTCATAACGCATGCGTACATAGCCGAGGGCTTCATCCCCATCCAGGTTCAGCGTCCCTTTCTTGTAATGGAAACCATTGGAACCTTGCCAATCCAGGTTATTATCAATGGTGACACCACCGACAGCATCCACCAGTTCCGAGAGGCCTTCCATATTGATCCGCACATAATAATCGAGATCGATATCTAGAAAGTTCTCTACCGTTTGAATCGACATATCTGCACCTCCGAAAGCATAGGCGTGATTAATCTTATCCAGTTCGCCGTTATGCTTGGAGTCGCCGACCATTTCGGTTCGTGAATCCCTTGGAATACTAACGATTTGACTTCTGTCATTCTTCGGATCAAGGGACAGCACCATCAGTGCATCCGATCTTCCACGGTCATTCGCCCGTTGATCTACGCCGAGAAGAAGAATGTTCAGAGGTTCGGTTGCTTTCACTTTCTTCTTGGTCACCTTTGTGTCTATGGCAGCGACCTGCTGGTTCATCTTCTTATCGACTGTGGCTTTGGCACCATTGTAAACGGTGAAAGCATATACCCCCGTCGTAATCGCCAATAGTACGACAACAATAACGGGAACCTTCCACCATAATCCTTTTTTCTTCTTGTTTGCACGACCCATTCTCTTTCACTCCAATTTTTTCTAGCAATCTATTCCCCATTATATAAAAAGTAGAATATTTATACAATTCGTTTTTAGTAGAAAAGAACGGGACTCCGTCATTATTATGTAAAAAATGACAAAAACACGGCTAAGATCCCTACCCCGGGTATATACCTAACAGGACTATATTCCTGAATCTATCCTATGCAGTACGGAATGGAGCATAAGTCATAAGTCATAAGTCTTACGTATAAGTATAATCATATTATCTCAAAAAACAGGGGGGATCGTATTGAATAAGAATCGACTCGGCTTCCTAATTCTAACCATCCTGTCTTTTACACTTATGTCCGCTGTTCCCATATCAGCAGAAGCAATGAGAAAGATTGACAGCTTTGATAAAGAAATAGAAGCCATACGTCTTGGAGAAAAGCATAAGGGTGTATATGTTCAGAGTATAAAGAAAGTGCCCATGACGGCGATTCATGACAGGCAGGTAGTCGTCCAACTAACTCCCGGAACTTCTTTAGATTTCCCTGATTATGAAGAGGTCCAAGCGGATCCATTACTCCTATTACGTATCCCTGTACAGCTTGACTACCATCAGGAACTCCGCCGGATTCAAAGTATGGAGGGAGTGGAAAGCGCTTCCCCTAATATCATTTATACTCCGATGTACAAGCCCTCGGATGCCTATTACCGCTCTTACCAGGATTATTTAAAAAAGATTGGTATGGAACAGGCCTGGGATGTGACCAAGGGCACAAAAGAAGTGAGCGTGGCAGTGATTGACTCGGGAGTACTGCCTTCCCATGAGGATCTGCAGGGTCGTTTGACAGCAGGGTTCGATGCATTTACGAATGGCCCCGTCCGTTCTGATGGTGCGGGACATGGAACCCATGTAACAGGGATACTTGCTGCAAACACCAATAGCAGAGGCGGTATCGGTGTTGCACCCGGTATTAGAGTGATTCCTATCAAAGCTGGAGATGACCGAAGCGTGTACACTTCAGCAGTCCTGCGCGGAATCGATTACGCTGTCGATAACCATGCCGATGTCATCAATATGAGTTTTGGAAGCTTTTATAATGACCCAGCCGTACAGGAAAAGCTGCTGGAAGCCTACGACGCTGGAATTACACTCGTAGCCGCTTCCGGGAATGAAGAGACCAACGTCCCTGCTTACCCGGCCGGCTACCCTTGGGTGATTGCCGTCGGCGCAACCGACACGACCTCATCCTCCCCAAGACATGCGCCGTTCTCCAATATCGGCAGCCACATTGATGTCGCTGCGCCGGGGGTGGACATTTTCAGCACAAGTTACGACGGCACATACGGAGTCGGCAGTGGTACTTCCTACTCTGCACCGATTGTCAGCGGACTAGCCGCCTTACTGATATCCAAACATAGAGACTGGAAGCCTGCCGATGTGGAATATGCCCTTCAGGCAAGTTCCGATCAGCTGCTCCGCGGAGAATCTAATGAACAGCTGGGATTTGGACAAGTAAACGGCACTGCTGCACTTCGCACCGGACTAAAATCTTTAGAAGAGGACTCCTCTGCATGGGACCTCAGTAAAACAGGGCCCCTTCAAATCGGATCGCTTTCCGAATCGTTAAATTATCCAAGTGACAGAGACTTATATAAATGGAACGCGGAGGCACCAGGGCAAGCTTCACTAAGGCTCCACCATCCAGCCGGGCACATCGACCCCGTCCTGGTCGTATACCGGGAAATGAACGGATCGATTTATGAGCAGGACTACATCGACGAGCATGGTCAAGGAATAGCCGAGACGCTCACGTTTCAAGCTGGAGAGGGCACCTATTACATCGGTGTGTATGACTACTATGAGAACTGGTCTGCGCAGCCCTATACTCTTACGCTTGATCAGGAGCTTCCACAGGCCGAGAGAATCAGCGGTACAGACAGATTCGAGACAGCAGTAGAGATCTCCAAACAAGGATGGCAGGATGGAGCAGGTTCCGTCCTGATTGCAACAGGATTTGACTTTCCCGATGCTCTTTCCGCTTCTCCGCTGGCGTATCAGTTGGATGCTCCCATCCTTTTGACAAGACCTGATCGGTTGGGAACAGAAACGAAACGGGAAATAGGACGACTGGGTGCATCTTCGGTTTATATCATCGGAGGCATCAACGCGGTATCTGCCAACGTAGAAAAAGAAATACGGTCACAAGGCCTCCAAGTGACAAGAGTTGCAGGGGGTGACCGCTATGAAACTTCTGTAGAGATTGCTGAAGAACTGAAGCTATTACTGGGAAGGTCACTGACGAGTGCTGTCGTTTCGTCCGGCCGAAACTTCCCGGATGCCCTTGCGTCCGCTCCCTACGCTGCAAGGCATTCCCTGCCCATATTATTGACAAAGGAAAAAACGCTGTCACCTGAAGTGAAAGAGATTACCGATACCTTGCAGGAAACCATTGTCATAGGCGGAACGGGTGTCGTGAATGATTCCGTCGTGCGTATGCTCCCGAATCCCGTCCGATATGCAGGAGAGAATCGCTTTGATACGGCTGTAAGGTTTATAGAAGGTACAGGTATGGAGGCTGATGGAATATATGCTGCTACCGGCTTTCAATTCGCAGATGCGTTGACCGGTTCCGTCCTTGCAGCCAAGGAATTGAAACCGATCGTGCTCGTACGTCACGACCGGATACCACCGGAAGTCATCACATTCTTGAACGGCGCCTCTCCTGAGGTGATCTCCATTCTGGGTGGTACAGCCGCCATCAGCAAAGAGGTAGGATATCATTTAAGAAAGTTTTTGGATCAATAAATAGGAAGAGCCTCTCCATAAATGGAGAGGGCTCTTCCTTTACTTCAATGACTCAAAATAGGCATCCGACCATTCCAGAAGCTGCAGAATGTCCTGCTGTTCCTTGGCAAATGATGCTTTTGGATCGTCATATTGGTTCTCAATACGCTCGTTTGTTTCCAGATCGATAATGCGTGGTGCGAAACGACTGTTTTCAGCGATGTAGAACCTGCCGTTTTTAAAGAAGGAACTTGTCGGTACATAATACCTCATACCTAAAAGGTTATTCTCATAATGAAGCAGATCATGTCCGAAATAAATAGTATCCGGTTCCACACCAAGAAGATTCAAAACGGTCGGCATCATATCGATTTGACCGCCGAGGTGATCCACTTCACCCGAAAGCTCCTCTTCCTCTCCCGGAACGCCGATAACAAATGGAATGTTGAAACGCTTGGCCAGTGAATAACGGCCACCAATGAAATCATCAAGCAAATCCTGGTCTTTGGATGTAAGCAGTTTTCCGTGAAGGCCGGAATGATCCCCATACATGGCGATGACGGAATTTTCCCAGAGTCCTTTATCTTTCAGACCTTGGAAGAACTTCCCTAGCTCTTGATCCGCGTAATGGACAGACTGTAGATAGTTACCGGTCAATGTCCCTTCGTATTCCTCAGGAAGATCAAGTCCTTCCTTATCTTCCGGCATTTCAAACGGGGTATGACTTGTTAACGTCAGCGCATGCGCGTAGAATTTACCTTCTTTGTCCGCAATATTGTCCAAAGCAGCAAGCGAACGTTCGAAGAAAACTCCATCGGATGGGCCAAAGCCCACCGTATCTTTCTCCCCGTAGAATTCCTTTGCATAGTAATCATCGAAACCGAGGGCCGGATACATGACATCTCTGTTCCAATACTCGACTTCGTCCGCGTGCATCGTAACGGAGTGGTATCCGTTCTGATCAAGAATTCTCGGCAGGGACGGAATCTTCATATCGGTCATTTCCTCTGAGGTAGCCTTACTTCCCAGTGGATAGAGAGATGTATTCATCAAGTATTCCGCATCAGCAGTATTGGCAGATCCGATCTGCTGATAAAGATTGGAGAAGTACATACTGTCTTTGATCCATTTATTGATGTTAGGCGTTATCTCCTGACCGTTCAGTGATTTTCCAATGACGAAGTTCTGCAGAGATTCCACCTGAATCACAATCAAGTTACGATCTTCAGCTACACCGAAATGATTGTGCTCACTCATTGGTACATAATCATTTCCTTTTGTTTCTTCAATCATCTCCTGCGTCACGTTCTGATCTGCGCCGGAGAAAGCGAGAGCCGTCTCACTGTTTGCCCGGTCCTGGTAAAACTGGACAAACTGTGAATTAAACAATCCGTTCTCCTTCGCAAACAAAGCGCTGTCCAGCATCGGATCGCTCTTACTCATCTGAAAATTGACGATGGAAGCAATTAATCCAATAACAAGCAGGCTGCCCATCCATACGTTCGATGTGTAGTTGCGGGTCTTTCTGCCCCACTTTCTCGTCCATACCGTAAGGATGGCGAAGAGGACGAGGTCGGCGAAGAACAATAAGTCTGTCGGCCGGAAGAGCATCATCGCACTTTCATTGACACTTCCTACTTGATTAAGCTGAGTCAAATCATAATAGGTAGGAATGGTACCGAAATACCGCTCATAGACAAGCATGGAAATGAACAGGAGGGTAAGAATGACATCCAGAACTATGTAGACATAGACTTTCCCTTTCTTCAGAACCAATTCAAAGGCGGCAATTAAGGTCAACACGACCATGAATTCAAACCATATCCCCCTGAAAATGTTCGTGTCGTACAGCAGTACATATCGAAATATAATAAACTTTAAAGCGATCATGATAGAAAAATAGAAAAAGTAACTCTTTATTAACCTTGTAATAGAATCTTTCATATAAACACCTCTACAATATTCTATCGAAGTGTTAAGATTATGTAAACGATTTGTAAATAATCACAGGGTCATAAGCCGCTCTTATTCTTATTTTGTTCACATTTCTATGACGATTGTGTGGAATCTCTTTGATATGTTTTGACTATCCTGTGTACTATAGACTAAAATGACTACGTCAAAAAGCCGCACCTTCCCACTGCCGTCAACATTACATTCCAATGACGACATGATTGCAGCACCGGGACGGTCGGACAATAGAAAAGAAAGGGAGAGATCCATGAAACAATGGACGATTATAATGGCAGCCCTCTTATTCTTTGTAATGGCGCCTTTAACTATTGTAGAAGCACATACCTCACTGGAGAGTTCTAATCCAGAAGCTGATTCTACCGTGGAGGAACCTGTGGAATCGATTGAACTTACCTTCAATACTGAGATTGAAGAAGCGAGCACCCTGACCATCACAGACGGAAACGGAGAAGTGATGGAGCCTGCTTCTGTAGACATTGCAGATAATATGATGACCGCAAACCTTAATGATCCGCTTCCTGCCGGTGACTATACGGTGAACTGGAACATCGTCGGTGCAGACGGTCATATCATTGAAAAGGAATTTACCTTCACCACAACTTACGAAGAGCCGGAAACAGTGGAAGAAGAAGCGGTGGAAACACCATCCGATGAAGGACAGGAAGAGTCTCCAGATCAGGAAGATTCCGCCGTTGAGTCCGAGCAGGATACTGCAGATGAGGACTCAGGATTCCCCGTCTTCTTTTACGTACTTCTCGGCATCATTATTGCACTTGTTCTCGTTTTAATCGGACGTCTTGCCTTTAGTAAGAAGTGAAAATAGATGATGGAAATTACGCTTTTCGCAGCTGAAGTCGCTCTCTATATCTCTTTCTCTCTTTTAATTGGGGGATTATTGTTATTACTGATTGCAGAAACGTCTAAACCACCGATGGTTATACCGAATAAGCTGATTATCACGGCGAGTATGCTTACGATCGCTGCGGCCTTTCTGCCGATCCTGCCCGTTACCCGAACGCTTGCCAGGGTAGACACGTGGCAGCAGGCATTCATGAACGTCCTGTTTACATTTTCCATAGGAAAATCATTTTTATTCATCACCTTATTCGGCGTGCTGCTTCTTTTGATTTGGACAATCAAAGGGGCAGCGGAGAATAAGTACCTTGTGTCGCTTTCGCTCGCACTCGTCATTGCCATGATTATCAGTTACACCCAATCCAGCCATACCACTTCCCTTGCAGGCTGGCAGGGGCAAATGGCTCACACAATTCATTTTCTTGCCGTCTCCCTCTGGCTGGGGATTTTGTTCATTGTCAGTTGGCTGTCTAAAGGAACGGAAAACTGGAGTGCTTTTTTACGCTGGTTTACACCGACGGCAATCGCTGCCCTGCTCATCGTAACCGTCTCCGGTTTCTTTACGATGTCGATCGATCTGCATGCATACGGGAATACGAACTTAGGTACTGTTCAAGCCTATGAAGACGGTCTCGCCTCAAGCTATGGACAAGGGCTGCTTTGGAAACATCTGTTTTTCTTGGCCATCATTATGTTCGCTGTGATTAACGGTATTCTCTTCAGGAGGAAACGGGAAGATCAAACATTCAATCCGTTTCCATGGACCAAGGCGGAAAGTCTGTTCGCTCTGATTGCCTTCTTATGGACGTCTTACATGGGAAGGGTGGGAATACCGAGTCAGGGAGGCACACCGGCTGCTGATGCCTCTTTCTTATACTCGGTCTTTACCGACAAACAAGAAAGCGGAATCGTCGATGTCACTTTTGCTTTCGGTCCAATGAGCTGGCTGTTGCTCCTGCTTGGTACACTTTTTCTTCTGCTTGCCTTGGTGACAGCAGTGAAAAAATCTTCTGTATCCATGACAGCAACGGCGGGCGCCGCCATGATCATTACCTTCTATCTCGGCGTCATGACCGGTGTCCAATAAATATAAAAAAAACGAATCCTTATAAGGATTCGTTTTTTTATTTTGTTTAGAAACATCTTTCTACTCCAGTCTCACTGGTTCATTTTGTCTTTGATATATGCAGAAAGAAATCAAGATCTTCCTGGAGATGGATTTGTAGAAGGCGTTCCGCTTCTGCTGCATCCCTGCGTTCGATTGCCTCATATATCTCCTCATGCTCATCAATCAAGCGCGGGCGGTCATGATAGACGACCGTTTTACGAAACAAGTAAATAATCGACTGCATCCGGTTAATCGTCTCGATCATAAACCGGTTCTTACTCGATTCTACGATAATATCATGGAAGCGCTTGTTTGAATTCATCATCTCTTCATGATTGCCGCGGCGGCTGACAACGATCGTTTCCTTCAGTTCCGCAAGCGTCTCTTTGTCCATATACGTTGCCGCTGTTCTGGCTGCGTCGCCTTCCAATAAGATGCGTACACGGAAGATATCACGCAGATCTGCTTCTGTCGGCTGAACGACTTTTTTTTCTTTTACAAGCCCTTCCTCCTCCAGCTTGCGTAACGCTTCGCGAATCGGCGTCCGGCTGATTCCGAGGAGCTTTGCGTATTTATCTTCTACCAGTTTTGTTCCTGCAGGGATCTCCCCGTCTACTATCTGCTCTCTTAAGTATTCATATGCTTGCACGTATGCTGTGTTCTTTTTCATCTATGTACGCTGCATAGTCCAGCAGCTTTCGCCCTCCTCTAATACACCTTTTTCCAATTATAACATGGTTGGCAAATACTTATTTGTGTACATTTTTTATTTTTTTGTATACAAAATAGAGTATATACTATACAATAAGAACAATAAATGAAAGCGATACCATTACAAAACGGAGGGATTCTACAATGAAGATAGGATTTATCGGCTTAGGAATTATGGGGAAACCGATGGCAGGTCATCTGGTCGCCCATGGACATACAGTGAAAGCTTTCGACCTTAACCAGAAGGCGACAGAGGCACTGGCCGCCCAAGGAGCCATCGCTTGTACGAGTTCCAAAGATGCCGCTTATGAAAGCGATGTCATCATTACGATGCTTCCCAAAGCTGCGCATGTGGAGAGCGCCTTATTCGCAGAAAACGGCGTGGTGGAAGGCGCCAAACCGGGCGCCATCGTCATCGATATGAGTTCGATCTCCCCGGTCGAAACGAAGAAAATAGCGGCAGAATTGAAAACGCATCACCTGCGGATGATGGATGCACCAGTGAGTGGTGGCGAGCCAAAAGCGGTGGACGGAACCCTTGCTATTATGGCAGGCGGAGAAGAAGAAGCTTTCCAGGAAGTGCTGCCGCTGTTGGAATGTATGGGAACGAACATCGTTTTGGTAGGAGCGGTTGGCAGTGGTACAACAGCGAAACTGGCCAATCAGGTCATGGTCAATGTTAATATCGCCGCGATGTCAGAAGCCTTCATTCTGGCTGCGAAAGCAGGTATCGACCTTCCGAAGATGTACGAAGCGATTCGAAGCGGCCTTGCAGGAAGCGCTGTACTGGATGCGAAAGCACCGCTTATCTTCGAACGAAATTTTGTTGCCGGTGGCAGAATCGATATCAACGCAAAGGACTTGACGAATGTATTGAACACAGCGAAAGAATTGGAAGTGGATATGCCGCTCTCCGATCGTGTTCTATCCATGTTTAATGAACTAATTACAGATGGGAAGGCATCAGACGATCACGGCGGACTGATCCAGTACTACGAGAAAACAGCCGGTACGAAGGTAGCTGCACCAGTTTTCGAAGGAAAATAAAGAAAGGATGATGAGAATGATCGAGACACATGATCCAGAATCTTATATCAAAAGCCTGCCTGTACAGAACGAAGAAGAATGGGAAAACGCATTTAAGGATGCCTACGCAGACTTCCAGCACAAAATCGTTGTTCTTGATGATGATCCCACTGGTGTGCAGACTGTACACGGCGTTACTGTTTTTACCGACTGGGAGGAAGCGACGATCCGCAAAGGGTTTGAAGAAGACGGACAGATCTTCTTCATCTTGACGAATTCCCGTGCTTTCCGTGCGAAGAAGACGGAAGAAGTCCACAGAAGAATCGCCGCTCGTGTCGAGCAGATTGCACAGGAAAACAACACTCCCTATCTTCTAATCAGTCGGGGAGATTCGACACTTCGCGGCCACTACCCATTAGAGACAGAAGTATTAAAAAACGAATTGGAACGAAGGTCAGAACGCAGGATTGATGGGGAAGTAATCCTTCCTTATTTTAAGGAAGGAGGAAGGCTGACGGTGGAGGGCGTTCACTATATCGTCAGCGACGGAAGCTGGACCCCCGTTGGAGAATCGGAATTTGCCGGAGACCGGACGTTCGGCTTCTCAGCCAGTCACCTGGGAGACTATGTGGAAGAAATGACCGACGGTGCTTACAAGGCTGAAGACGTTACCCATGTCACACTCGCTTCTATACGCCAAGGCGAAATCGAAGCGATTACAGACCAACTGATGAAGGTCGATCATTTCGGCAAAGTCATCGTCGATGCCGTGACGGAAACAGATGTAAAAGTATTTACCATCGCTCTCATCCAGGCACTCCAGTCTGGAAAAGAATTCTTATATCGAACGGCGGCAACCTTTACGAAAATTGTAGGCAATATCCATTCAAAGCCTCTGTTGACGAAAGAAGAACTCGTCCATGACCGGTCTGAACAAGGCGGCCTTGTCGTTGTCGGTTCCCATGTCCAAAAGACGACAGACCAGCTGGAGCAGTTAAAAACGATCTCCGGCCTTCACTTCATCGAATTCAACAGCCACCTTGTTCTTGAACCAAAAGCATTCCGTGAAGAAGTGGAACGTGTGAGACGAGAAGCAGATGAGAAAGTGGAAGAGGGAACATCAACTGTTATTTACACAAGAAGGGACCGTCTGGAGTTGGGGGACGGCCAGGAAGAGAAAGAGCTGATGCTTTCCGTCCAGATATCGGAAGCCGTAACAGCCATCGTCCGGCAGTTAAAGAGCTCTCCGAAATATATCATCGCTAAGGGTGGTATTACTTCAAGCGACGTTGGGACAAATGGTCTTGGTGTAAAACAGGCGACGGTCAAAGGACAGGTGGCGCCAGGTGTACCTGTTTGGGAGACGAGCGAAGAAAGCAAATACCCACATCTCCCGTATATTATTTTCCCGGGCAACGTCGGAACAATCCATACATTGAAAGAAGTCGTCGCGTTGATCGACTAAATCCTTTGAAGAGGTGAACCCTAATGCTAACAGGAAATCTACTGATTCTCGTGTTCTTCCTTTCTTTGGCTCTACTATTCTTCCTTATTCTAAAGGTCAAGCTTGAGCCGTTTCTTTCCTTACTTGCTGTGGCATTGATGACAGGTCTGATCATCGGCATGCCGGTTTCGGAAATTCCAGGCATTATCGTCGGCGGTTTCGGTAACACACTGGCAGGGGTCGGTATTCTTATCGGCCTCGGCGTCATCTTCGGCCAGTTCCTCGCCGCTTCCGGTGCTATCGAAAAAATCGCCAAGTCCATCCTGACCGTCTTTGGACTCAAGAAGTCCCCGGCAGGTCTTGGTCTTACTGGAGCTACGGTTGGTATTCCCGTTTACTTTGACGCCGCTTTCGTCATCCTATCCGGGCTTGTCCGCAGCTTATCCCGTCGTACCGGCATTTCGATCGTCACCTTTGTCACAGCTCTCGGGGTCGGTTTGATCGTTTCCCACAGTATGATTGCCCCGACTCCGGGCCCGCTCGTTGTCGCAGAAAATACCGGTGCTGATTTAGGACTATTCATTTTATACGGATTAATCTGCGCCATTCCTGCGACGCTTGTCGGGGGATACTTATACGGTACATTCATCGGTAAACGCGTCCGCTCCGGTCAGGATGAGGACGCGTCTGCCGAAGTGGCAGCGACCGTTGAAGAAACAGGACCGACGATCAGCACCGGCTTATCGTTTACCATCCTCCTGCTTCCTATCGTATTGATTCTTCTGAATACGGTTACAAATTTAGCGGTACCGAATACGGGATTCGCAAGCATTATCGGACTGATCGGAGATAAAAACGTCGCGTTGTTCCTCAGTGTCCTCGTTGCGATTATCGTGCTGCCAAAATACATTCAAAAACCTAACCAAACGTTGTATAACGAAGCGCTTAGTACATCAGGAAGCATCCTGCTTATTACAGGAGCCGGCGGAGGATTTGGTGCCGTAATAAATGAAAGCGGTATCGGAGATCATTTGATTCAGACGATGCAGAGCTGGAGTATCCCGGTCATCTTGCTTGCCTTCCTGTTTTCTCAAATTCTGCGCGCTTCCCTCGGTTCCACGACTGTTGCGCTTGTCACCACTTCCAGCATCATGGGGCCGATGATCGTAGAACTGGGCGTCTCCCCTGTTCTTGTCGGTCTGGCGATCTGTGCCGGTGGTGTCGGGTTATCCCTTCCGAACGATTCCGGATTCTGGGTGGTCAATCGGTTCAGCAAGCTCTCTGTTCCAGATACACTGAAGGCCTGGACACTCGGTGGATTTATTGCCGGGGTCAGTGCTCTTGTTATGGTCTTCCTCCTGAGTCTGTTCAGCGGCATCCTGCCTGGCATATAAAATAAAGCCCGTCGTTCCAATGGAACCGACGGGCTTTTTAACTTTCCTGTTCCGCTTGCTTATACGTGTGAAACCTCAGTTTTCATACGATGTTTCCGCCTTAATTACCTGTGTGCCTCCGATGAAATCATGGATGGCCCGTTTATCTTCCCGGAAAATGACCATGAAAATGCTGACGATAATGGTCACTCCGAAGCTCACGATACTTAGCAGGTAATAGCCGACGAATTCTCGAAGAATCATATTCGATAATTTCACCTGCCCCCCATCTTCATAACGATGCACCCTGATTTTACAAATTCGCTTACCAAGGACATAACCACTCCAGATTAACGGTGTGATGATTAAGTAAAAGGTGTAGAGCAGCTGCCACTCCAACGTGTCCGCCCAATCGGTTGAAAATTCCCCGGTAATCGCAAAATAAAGCAGTCCAATTACAGAGACGAGGATTAATGAATCAAGGAACGAAGCGAGCAGTCTCGATCCGAACCCTGCTGGTTGTTTACGTTCCACGGGATCTCCCCCTTTTTCTCTTTCTACAATACCCTACGATTTTACCAGAGCTGACAGGCGGACATCCAGTCATGATAATAGAGAGGCCGGGAGGATTATCTGCCCGGCCTCTCTATTAATAAGCGCCTTCTGAATAAGTCAGTTCATAACTGTGGGTGTATATTTCAAAGATATTTCCGAATGGGTCTTCCACATAGACCATTTTAAACGGTTTTTCTCCAGGATAATATTCCCGGATCGGCATGCGCTGTTTCCCACCATGAGCCTTGATCTTATCGACCATGCCTTCAATATCCGGGTCTTGAATACAGAAGTGAAAAATACCGGTCTTCCAATACTCGAAGTTGTTCTCCGGTTTTTCATTATTCGGGAATTCAAACATCTCCACTCCGATCTTATCTCCTGTAGCCAGGTGGGCGATCCGGAATTCCTCCCAATCATTCCCGAAGACGTCCCGGCACATCTGGCCGATTGGTGAATCATCATTTTTCACAGGAGACGGGGCCATAATGACATACCAGCCGAAGACCTCTGTATAAAATTTAACTGCTTCTTCCAAATCAGGAACGGATAGACCTATATGAGAAAACGAGCGTGGATATGGTAGCATAATACTTCCTCCTAGTTTCTTTTTTCTTTCAGAACCCATTATAATAAGGACAAGTTCCTTGCGTAAGTATGCACTTTTTTGTAAGACACTAACCCGCAGGTAAGAAAGGAAGGAAGAAATGGATGCATCTTTGGATTCTAACGGAAAACTAAAATGTTCAATTGAGTACACATTGAACAAAATAGGCGGCAAGTGGAAAACGGTCATCCTCTGGCACCTGACCGTCGATGGTACACATCGGTACAATGCACTCCGCAGACTTCTTCCCGGCGTCTCCCATAAAGTTTTGAGTCAACAGCTGAAAGAGCTGGAAGAAGATGGATTTATCGATAGAACTGCTTATAATACAATCCCCCCGAAAGTGGAGTACTCGATCACGGCTTCCGGGAAAACACTACTTCCTATTTTGGAAGCCATGCACCGTTGGGGAACAGAACATGGATCCGAATCTAACGAGAAAGGAGAATTATAATGGGTTTATGGCAGAAAGGACTGCTCGCTTTTGCACTACTCGCTTTTCTATACTCCTTAATGAACCAAAGCACGTCGATAGAGATCACACTTTTCACTGCCGGTTTGATCCTTATCGCTTTCGGTTGGCAGTTTATGACAGATGACAAGAAAACAATCGGATTCATCTATATCATTCCAGGAGGATTCTTCTCTTTCATCGGCCTGATGGCTTGGCTGACATAACTGTTTTCGCTACTCTGTACAAATGAAATAAAAATAAATAAAACTTTTTTCGTCAAAAAGTGATCCAAGCTTCTCTCCTCTCCGATAGCTGAGTGAAAGAAAACAAATAAGACTCAAAAAGGAGAGGAAACAACAATGAAGTTTAAACGAATTTTTGCCGTATTGATGGCAGTCATGCTTATGGTTCCATCCCTCGCATTCGCAGACAGTAAGGATGAGGCGAAAACACCAGTCCAAACACCGGCCGCTGATTTAAGAGCTGACTTAAGCAGTCTACTTTCCGCTCACTTTGAATACCAAGTACTTACAGCAATCAAAACCTATCAGGACGCTCCTGATGCTGATGTTGCCCGTGAAATGCTCGAGAAAAATGCCGATGAAATGACGGCTGCAATCGAGTCACTGTACGGGGAAGAAGGCGCGAAGCAGTTCGCAGACATCCTTTCTTCCCAGTATGAAGACAGCACTCAATTGGGACAAGCTCTGAAAGACGGCGACACGACAGAAGCTTCTCAAGCACTTACAGAAGACTTCCCGAAAGAGTTCGGTGCCTTCCTTGGAACAGCTACAGAAGGCAACCTTCCAGCTGAAACAGCAACAGAAGTATTGATGGCTCATGAGCAGGATGTCATCGATGTTGCAACAAGTTATGTAAATGGTAACTACGAAGAAGCTTACAATCAGTTTGATGAAGGTTTCGAGCGCATGTACACAATCGGTACAGCTCTTTCTGACGCTATTGTTAAGCAAATGCCTGAAAAGTTCAATGATACAAAAGCCGTCACACCAGCTGCCGACCTTCGCATGACGTTCAATCAGCTTCTGGGTGTACACTTCGGCTACCAGACACTTACAAGCCTGAAACAGACCCAAGGTGCGGATGATGCAGAGATCGTAACAGAGAAACTGGAAGAAAACGCTATGGATATGAAAGCTGCCGTTGCCTCTATTTACGGTGAGGAAGGCGCACAACAATTTGCTGATATCTTCGCTTCCCAGTATAAAGACAGTGCAGACCTTGGTATGGCGATGATGAACGAAGATATGGATAAAGCGGACGCAGCGAAACAGTCCCTTACTCAGGATTTCCCGAAAGAACTGGGCGCTTTCCTTGAGACAGCAACAGAAGGCAACCTCCCTGCTGAAACAGCTGAACAAGTACTGATGGCTCACGAACAAGATGTGCTTGACGTCGTTTCTTCTTATATGGATGAAGATTACGAAATGGCTTACCAGACATACGACGAAGGGTTCAAACGTATGTCCACAATCGGAACGGCTCTTTCCGGAGCAATCGCGACACAAATGCCGGACAAATTCTCTTCTGAAGTAATGCCTGAAACAATGCCTGATACAGGTATGGGTGGAACAGCTTCCAACTCCATGTCCATGTGGGTATGGGTGGCAGCAGCTGTCCTTGCAGTCGGTGGAGCTTTCGCCGTAGCCCGTAAAAAAACAAACGCATAATTGTAGATAAAAAAAAGCAGGAAGCCTAAGGCTTCCTGCTTTTTTTGGATTTTCAAGAGTCAATTCCTACTCTTCTTTAACCTGCCAGGCACCACCGCGGCGGTCGTCTCCGACGCCGTACATGGTGCTGTTCTGCTTATCAACGACCAGCCCCTGGATTCCACCGTAATAGAACGGAGAATCCTCCAAATGGACGGTGTATCCACGTTCTGTAAGCTTCTGCCTCGTTTCCTCATCGAATTCCTTCTCGACATAAATATCATCATCTTCGATGTAGAAACGCGGTTCCTTGACCGCATCCTCTAGCGGTTCCTCATACACAAGGTTTCTGGTAAGTACTTGTGTCAACACCATTGGAATCCGTTTTCCTCCCGGCGTACCGATTCCGATCAATTGATCTTCATTCCTCAGTATCGTCGGCGCTGTAAAGCTCCTTGGGTGTTTCCCTGGTTCATACTTGTTCGCACCTGTTTCGCTCTTGCTGAAATTCCGCATCGTATCATTCAGAAAGACACCAGCGACGTTCTGACCGGACCCGAAAAAGTTACTCAGTGAGTGCGTTGCCGTAACGACCATTCCGTCTTTATCAATAACTACAAAGTGGGTCGTGTTATCATCATCCTCTTCGTCCGCTACCGAATCGTTGACTTGGTAATCTTCAGACAATCGGTCCATAGAAATAGTCGAAGCCATCTCTTCTGCATAATCGATATCTGTAAGCTTGTCGAAGTCATTGTCAAAATAACGGGGATCGGCTATTTCACTCAACCGATCATGATACGTCCGCTTCGATATTTCTCCAATTAAGTGGATGAAGTCCGCATCATTTCCCTGCGCACTCTTAATATCAAGCATGTCTGCCATCTGCAGTGACTGAATCAATGTTGGTCCTGCAAGAGGAGGTGCTGCCGAATACACGTCATACCCGGCAAACTTCCCGTGAACAGCTTCATCCTTTTGAATCTCATAGGAAGTGAAATCACTCTTTTTAAGACCGTCGACATGTGCAACGATTTCATCTGCGATTGGTCCATTGTAAAACGCATCTGCTCCGTCCTTTTGAATCAAACGCAGCGTATCCGCCAAATCCTTCTGGACGAGCGTTTCATTCGGCTGGATCGGACGCCCTTCCGGGAAGAAGTTCGGCGTATCCGAAGCACGCATCCTGTAGGAAGCGGCCGTCAAACGTTCCGTGATGAAGCGGTCGTTGGCGAATCCGTTCTCCGCATACCCGATGGCAGGCTCGATCAGTTCTGCCATATCCACCGTTCCATAGTCCTCATGCACAGCCTCCATCCCTTTGACTACACCAGGAATGGCAAAATTACTTGCCGGCTTAGCTCCGGATGGGGGAGCGATTTCTTTATACTTATAGTTGACCGGTGTCTCTTCTCCGGAAGGCAGGACAAGCATCTCTCCTCCACCGCCGATTCCGGAACCGTACGGCTCAACGACCCCCAGCGTGTAGCTGACCGCTACTGCGGCATCTACAGCATTTCCGCCGTTTTCCAATACTTCCATACCGACTTTGACTGCAAGTGGATGGGAGGAGCTGACCCCGTACCCATTCGCCGTTTCCAAGGCCGGTGTTGACTCGACCTCATAATCCGTTTCGTCACTTTTCAGGAAATCGAATTTTCCTTGACTGTAATAAATGAAACCGACGCCTAAAATGACGACGATAAATAAGGTGATGAATATACCTTTATTCTCCAAGCATTCGTGCTCCCTTCCTCTTCCATAGCCACTGACTTATCATCTGCTTCTATTAATTTAATACACTATGTGGCAAAAATAACGTTCCTAATTATAAGCGATTTCTCCCGGAAGAACAATACGACGAAAAAAGCACACCGTTGTCGATGTGCTTTGGGTATTAAGACCCTAACTGGTACTTTTCGTAGTAGTCCGCTTTGTTCGCTTCCCAATCGGCAAGGGAAGTTTCATAGACTTGCTGGCCTTCTTCATCATAGACGCGGACGACACTGCCGTCGCTTGTGATGGCGTATTCTTTCTCTACTTCATTCGACACAGCTTCCATATTATCAGAGCCTCTGGTCACAGGCTGTGCTTCCGCTTCTTCCTGCTGTTTCTGGAATGTCTCAATATGCACTTCCTCGTTCGCTGAAAGAGATTCTACCTGTTTGAATTGTGTCATAAAAACAAGAGCAGCAGCCAACAAAGCAAAGGGTACGATTGATTTAACTAGTTTCATTATCTATAAGCTCCTTATGATAAAAATGAAATTAACGCGCTTTCTGTTCCTTCAGAATATCGGAATGATCTACTTCTATGACGAGCTTGCCGTTCTCTTCTGTATAGTTATCGTCCGGCTGACCGCGAGTCAGCTGCATGAAGATTTTCTTCTGCGTGTACGGATTCTTCGTCAAGGAAGGCCGCGCTTCCCGGATCCGCATCGGATTTATTTCAAAACGTCCGGTCCCATCTTCCATCAAATCATATTGAACAAGAGCACTGTCTCTTGTACGGGACCACCCCTGGTCAAAAATGAAGTTGCCCAGACTGTAAAAGATGACGGAATCGTCATAGACTTCCACAGGCGATAAGACGTGTGGATGGTGGCCGATGATTACGTCTGCTCCCGCATCGACGATCGCATGCGCCATTTCCTCTTGTCTCGGATGCGGCTCGTTATCATATTCCGCTCCCCAGTGGATATGGACGAAGACCATATCCGCATTCTCTTCGGCTTCCTTGACCCTTGGAAGAACGCTGTCCAGGTCCGACACAGCCACACCTGCTCCGAATTCAAGGGCACGGAATCCAGGAACCGTCACATCTGTTACGCCAAGCGTTGCCACAGTCATTCCATTGATTTCCTGATAATCGATTGCTTCTGCTTCTCCTAAATCTTCCCCAGCCCCAACATAGTCGAGTCCCGATTGCTTCAGTGATGCTGTCGTATCCAGCAAGCCTTGCTCACCGTAGTCCATCGTGTGGTTATTTGCCAGATTGATATTGGTGAAGTTGTTCGCTTTCAAAGCTTCAATCGGTTCCTCATTCGAACGGAGCAGAATCGCTTTATCTGTTTCCGTGTAGGCATCTTCTTCTCCAAGCGTTACCGCATTTTCAAAGTTTCCCGTAACATAATCAGACGATTGGAAATAAGGGGAAACATTCTCAAATAAGTAATCCGTCCCATTTTTATCCCGGACATCCGTTACGTGGCGGCCGAACATCATGTCACCAACGAAAGAGGCTCGGAATGTAGAACCCTCTTTCTGTTCCGCTTCCGGAGCGGACGGTGAATAAAGCCATTCGAATCCGACGATAAACAAGGTAAGGATAAGAAGGGCAATCCAGACATGTTTGTTCGTTGATTTTTTCTGCCGCTTCAGCGTCTTTAAATACTTTTCTTGAAAGGTTAGTTTTTTTGACATTTTACATCCACCCTATATCAGGTAATAAACCGTCATGATCAGGAAGGTCAAACCGCTGAGCAGAAGGGTACTGACCGTCGTCAAGACGAGTCCCTGCTTCTGCATCGTATTTGCAATCAACCCAGGTACGATGACCCCGATCCCACGGAATTCCATGATTTCGAATGGTACGACAGGATATAGAAAGTCAAACAGCAGCTTCAGCACAATTCCCGTACTGAGCATAGCTGCGAATTTCCTACGGCCGTATAGAATAGTGAATTTAGATATACCGTATGTAACGATCACATAGGTTAACAAACTCAGGAAAAAGACGACAGCCAAGAAGATTGGCTGATCAAAAACGAGGGCCAAATATCCTGGGACGACAAGACCCGCAGGCAGGACGCCTGTTTTTTCTGCAAATATTAAACTCAAGATGATTCCCAAAACGAGGGATATATATAAATCAGAACCGAACATTTATCTGTTTCCTCCTAGATGACTTGTGGTTTTTGAACCTTATATTCCTGTAATTGCTCAATCATCGGTTCGGCTGCACCATGGATGTTACCGACACCATAAAGGACACGGCCGTTCATCATTCCAGCCAACACGTCCATAATCTCGTCCGTAGACTTTCCTTCCAGATCGATAAAGTTCTCGACCCTGATGCTTCCTTCTTCAACGGCTTGTACAATCGGCTCCGTCGTTTCTCCGATCAACACAAGTGTATCTGTCGGAATGTATGGAAGGACATCTTCGGCAAACTGTTCTGTACGATCGACCCGGTCCTCCCGGCAGTTCATAATGACAATCGGATTTTCAGTTGGATAGCCTAGAAACTCGACCCGTTTCCATATATTAATCGTCGAAGTGGCATCATTTGCCGCGAACCCGTTGACGAAGTAGGAAGGATTTTCATAGTTTCCAAGTGGGAGAATACGCATTGCCCCTGGATCGGGCTGGGCATTCAACATTCCCCGGAAAGCGGTCTCTTCATCGATACCGATGGCTTCTGCTACGGCAAGAGCAAGCGATGCATTTTCCGGAAACACCATATACTCAAACTTCAACAGAAAGTCATCCGGTATTCTTGAATCATCTGCAACAATAACTTTAGTATTACGTTCCTGTGCTGTTTCACGAAACATATCAAGATAAGGGCTTTCTGTCACGATCAAATGTCCGTTGTATGGAATGGTCGCTGTAAAGGAATCCGCCACTTCATCCAGTGTCGGCCCAAGCACATCCATGTGGTCCTCCAAAACATTGACAATAACCCCGATATTGGCCTGCAGCATTTTCTCCTGGAATGTGACTTGATAATCAGGGTTAACCGCCATACACTCACTGATCAGCGCTTCTGCACCGCGATCTGCCGCCTCTTTAACAACCATCCGCTGTTCACGGATATTCGGGCCCTCCGC
The DNA here is from genome assembly GCF_000328325.1 of Halobacillus sp. BAB-2008. Lineage (NCBI taxonomy): Bacteria > Bacillati > Bacillota > Bacilli > Caryophanales > Bacillaceae > Halobacillus > Halobacillus sp. BAB-2008. Next base: position 23,668 of record NZ_ANPF01000044.1, read on the forward strand.
ACGACGCTTGATCGGCTGTTCTTCCGGTGTATCCCAGAAAATCATGCGGGCGGATGTTCCCGTCGTCTTTCCAATCGTTTTATAACCTGCTTCTTTAACGACCCCCGTGATCAGGCGGGTGACGGTTGACTTTCCGCGAACCCCGTTCACGTTGACACGGATCGGGAGCGCATTGATATGTTTCTTGTGCTGCTGCCACTCCAGGGCACCAATGACAAGAACCAAAATCAATACGATCGGAATAAGTAACATGTCTTTTCACTTCCTCTATGGTGTAAATTCTTTACTAATCTCTACAATAACCTCAATTATTATAGAATAAGTGATAGTATTCTACAATATCTGTTTCATAGAAAATAACTATTTGTCGAATAATAAATAATAACCCCCTTTAAAAAAGAGGGATATTTTAGAATTTTAATAAACAATTCAAAAAGAATGTTATATTCCGAATTTTCCATACAAAAAAACCACCTCCCATTGGGAAGGTGGTTTTTCCAGTTTATTATTCCTGCTCTAATTGATCTGCTACCTCATCACTGACGGCATTCGTGCCGCCAAGGACTTGGAAATTGTTCAAATCAAGTTTTTCAATTGTTTCTTCTGTCGTTGCCGGCAGCTTGTCTTTTCGGACAAGAAGCATGGATGCATCTTGTTTGGCAGCAAGGACAGACCCTGTAAGTGCATCAGCGAAATCCGCTCCTGTCGCAACAAAAGTTTTCCCTTTTGGTGCGGTCAGTTTCTCAGCAATGATGGAGGCTGTTTCATAACGATCGGCTCCTTTGTAGCGGGTCGGAGCAGGAAGCATAGCTTCTACATCTTCCGAAACAGCGTTTGTTCCACCGACGATGATACTCTGGTCGAAATCACGGAGAGCTGTCTTCGTGATAGCAGGAAGCTTATCTGTCTTAGATAACAGAATCGGATACCCTTCCTTCGCTGCGTATGGAGCGACTGCAAGTGCATCTGGGTAATTGAAGCCGTCTGCTACGATGACGTTCTCAGGATTTCCACCAAGACGGGCAGCGATACCGGCAGCGGTTTGGAACCGGTTCTTACCGGAAATACGCTCGACCTGGACCCCTATACCGTTAAGCTGATATTTCACATAGTTGGATACGGCACCGGTACCTCCAAGGATAACCGCATTCTTCGCACCAAGGCGTTTGATTTCTTCTGTCACTTTACTGCTCAGACCATCTGTCTTCGTCAAAAGAATCGGCGCATCCTTCTGGTAGGCAAGCGGCGCACCAGCTAAGGCATCAGCGAATTCGTCGCCCCGTGCAATGACAACCGTATCTGCGTGATCCCAGCCTTTTTTCGAGATTTCGATGGCTGTCTCATAACGATCGGCTCCTTTAACACGCTCGGTCGCCTTCTCGATGATTCTTCCTTCTTCTTTCGGGGACACGGTTTCTTTTGCATCTAAATATTCCGTGAATACTTGATAGTCAACGAAGAACAATTCTTTCATCTTACCGGCATCTTTCGCTTCCTTGAAGCTTGTATAGCCATCTCCGCCGTCAGCAATGAAAGCGTTCGTCGCAATTGTATATTCTTTGTCCAGATCGAGTGGTTCAAACCCGTCGTCCGTCTTCACTTTAACATCGACAATTCGTTCACCGACTTCATTGGAGCGGTCGAACGTGTACTGCAGTCCGGAAACGTGGGCAAAACGACCGCCGCCGTTTTCCAGATCGCTCACACCATTTTCAAGCGCACGGTGAATCTGGTCTCCTGTCAGATCAAGCGTTACAAGGTTGTTGGCAAAAGGCATTGTCGTCAATACCTCACCCATTGTAATCTCACCTTGATCGATGGAAGCACGGATTCCTCCACCGTTATGAATGGCAATAGATGCTTCCGGAACGCTCGTTTGTGCTTTCCAAAGCATGGAATCTGTTATCAAGTTCCCAAGGTTGGTCTCTCCCTGGCGGACATCTGCCCGTTCCCCGTTCAGAGGAACTGTCGTCTCTCCTACCACCTGCTGCTTCAGCTCATCCAGAGGTTTTTCCAATTCGGTCAGCAGTTCCTGCGCCTCAGGATCCGCCTCAATGATATACTCCTCGTCTTCGTTCTTAGCGTCAATTTCGATCAGGTTCTCGTCCCAATCAGTAAGGACGCCTTCCTCGTCGAAGCTTACTTGAAGATCTCCAAGGAATTCACTATATTCCCCCGTTTGAACGACAATGGTAGGTTCTCCGCCCTCATCATAAACAACGGCCTCATCAAGCTGCGTATGGCTGTGTCCGCCGATGATAACGTCGATGCCGTCAACTTTTTCAGCCAAATCGTCATCATAAGTGACCCCGACGTGTGTTAAGGCGATGACCTTGTTTACACCCGCATCTTCAAGCATTTTCACCGTTTCTTCTGCTTTTTCAATGTAATCTTCAAAAGCTATCGTTTCTCCGGGATTAGATAGGTATGCCGTCTCTTCCGATGTTAATCCGAATACGCCGACTTGTTCGCCATCCACATCAATGATCGTTGCAGGATAAATGTTTCCCGCTTCCCCCGGTTTTCCGATTTCATTTTTAAATACCGCATTCAATCGTTCGTTTTTGCTGTAATCAATGTTGGCACTGACAATTGGGAAATCTGCTTCCGCAATAAAGTTGGCAAGCGGCTCAGGACCGTCGTCGAACTCATGGTTTCCTGGAACCATGGCATCATAGCCCATCATATTCATAAACTTCACATCAGCAAGACCCTTGTACTGATTGTAGAAAAGCGTTCCGGAGAACACATCCCCGGCATCCAGCAGAATGGAATTATCACGCGCTGCACGGATTTGATCGACCAGTGTCACCTTACGGGCAACACTGGACAGATGCGCGTGGGTGTCATTGCTGTGCATGATGGTTAAGTCAAAATCCCCCTCTGCCGCCTGGACTTCCCCCGATGGCAAAGCGAACGTACCTAGAGCGATGGCTCCTGTGGCAGCAACAACCGCCAATGGTTTAAGTTTCTTCATGGTTCTACCTCTCCCCTATATCGTTATGATTTACTCTTTTAAATCATCCATGACATCATCACTTACCGCATTCGTTCCACCGAGAATGTGATATTGACTGTAATCCTGTTCTTCTATAACTTGTTCGATAGATTCAGGAATCTGCTGTTTCTGCACGAGCAGCATCGGGGCATTCTCCTTCGCTGCAAGAACAGAACCTGTCAACGCATCTGCAAAATCCGCTCCTGTTGCGACGAAGGCATGATTCGTCTTTCCGAACAGTTTCCCAGCTATTTCTGCGGACGTATCATAACGCGTGGCACCACTGTACCTTGTTGCATTCGGCAATTTCTTCAAGATCTCTTCACTGACTGCCGCCGTTCCGCCGAGAACGATGGTCTCTTCCATACCGGACAACGCACGTTTCGTTTCCGCAGGAAGTTTATCCGTCTTAGTCAGAAGAATCGGGTAGCCGTTGGCCGCTGCATAGGAGGCAGCTGACAATGCATCCGGGTAGTTTCTCCCATCCGCTATGACTGCTTTATCCGGGCTGCCGTCCAGGCGGGCAGCGATGTTCGCTGCTGTTTCATATCGATCAGCACCTTTGATCCGTTCTACGGACAAGCCTTCTCCCTTAAGCTGGTACCCGACATAGTCAGATACTGCGCCTGTTCCACCTAATATAATGGCCTTCTTCGCACCCAACCGTTCGATTTCCGCCTTCACTTCAGCCGAAAGACGTTTCGACTTCGTTAAAAGAATCGGTGCGTCCTCTTTAAAGGCAAGCGGTGCACCTGCCAGAGCATCCGGGAAGGAGTCTCCACGTGCAATAACAACGGTATCTGCTTCCTCCCATCCCTGCTTAGATACTTCAATAGCGGTTTTATATCGGTCTTCTCCAGACACGCGCTCTACCTGCGTACCGAATTCCAATTGAGCAAGCATCGGATCGTGGTCACTTGCTCTGCCGTCTGCTTCAGAGAAATTTGAGTTAATGTTTACACTGTCGATTTCCGCCAATTTGGCAAGGTTATTGCTGACCAGGATATGGTCGAGCACCTGGGCATTCCCCTGGTAGTTATAGGAATAACGTTCTGTGATCGGCAGCATTTCTGTCATGTTTGTTAAAATATCGCCTTTCAACGTTTCCAACGGCTTTGAAAACTCAAAGTCGTTCAAGTCGCCAAGTACGACGACGTTCGCATCATCCACGTTGTCTATAACATCCTGGACAAAACCGTTAAGAACGGCTGCCTGCTTCATTCGCTGCACTTCACTTCCAAGCTCCACAGGATGATTGGCACCGAAGAGCGCATCGTCTCCACCTTTAGAATTGAAGTGGTTGGCAACAACAATTACTTTTTCTCCTTGGAATTCAAATTCTGCTGCCAAGGACTTCCGTGAGTTTTCAAACGCTTCGTTCATCGGATCGACACGGCCCGGATTCAGACTTAATCCATCTTCCGACACTTCGACAGCCGTCTCCGCGTCTCCGTCCTTTTTATCTGTCATCGTTACACGGTCGGGATTGTAAAGGAAGCCGACACGAATGTTTCCTCCCGGCTGACCACCGTCCTGTTTATCGACAGGAGCGATGTCCGTAAAGGCATACTCCGGCCCGCCATCCGCTTTAATGGCATCTATTAATTTCTGATAAGACTCATCCGCTTCGACCGTCCCGTCATCTTCAGCCCCGTTGTTATCCTGGACTTCAACAAGTCCGATGATATCCGGCTGTTTCAGGTTCGCATTGATCGACTCAGCAATTTTATTTACTTTATCCTGATCTGTGGATGCAGAGAAATTCTCCACGTTATAGGACGCGATATTCAGTTCATCTTCGACATTCTCCAGCTTGGTCGTCTCTCTTTTTGTTCCGCCATCAATAATTTCAGGAAAATCGCTCGTCAGGCGGATTTTGAAATTACTGTAGTCATAGCTGACGACTCCGGTGACAGAACCATCCAACTTGTCTCCTACTTTGGCGTTGACATCCAATCCATCTACATCCAGCTGGATTCGTTCCGGATTGTAATCTTCAGGAGAAGCCAGCAGCCCTCCGGCATTTGTAAACAACTGGTCATCGTTCGTATTCACATAGACAGGGAGCTCGTCATATTTAGGTGGGCCGGTGACCGTGGCATCCTTGAGTTCCACCCGCATTCCTTCCAGGCTTTCATAAAAGTCCAAACCGTTTTTATCAGGATCAAAAGCGTCTCCTTCTTTAATCGTCACCGTTGGAGGGATTCTGTCTTCTCCAGGAACAATGGCGGCCGGTAGATCATTGCCTGAGGACTGTACCGTGACGGACGTGGAAGTAATCTGCGTCGTCAGAAGGTCTGCTGCATCATCATAACCGTCCTCCCGCCACTCCTTCACTTCTCCGTTTACCGACACTTCATCGCCGACTTTCACACCGGAACCTTTCGCGTAGACATAGATTCCTTCTGATGTTGCATCTTTATCATCTGGATCAGGTTCCTGCATGTAAAAGCCGTTCGTTCCATCAAGAGCCGTAACGATGCCACCGACACTTGATACGTTGACTCCCTCATAAGGAGAGCTGTGGGCTTCCCCTTGAATATCATGAATAGCAATATCCTCCACATCTAAGACATCATAGGAGAATGTAGATACTTCGCTCGTTTCGCCGTCTTCTTTCACGACGACAGCCTTGACTACCGTGTCTTCGGTAAGCTCAATCGGTCCTTCATAGGCTTTGCTGTCTGCTGAGGGAGATGTTCCGTCCACTGTATAATGTATCGCTGCATCCGGCTGGGCCGTCTGCAGAGTAACCTTCGTACCGGTACTGACTGTACCGCTCCCCGGGCTGGCCGTCACGGAGAAGAGCTTCTCAATGATATCGCCCTCATCTCTCGGCACGAGACGGTACTCATCAAAGCTGTAATTAACCACACCTTGCAGCCTTTCGTATGTCTTACCGCTTTCCAAAGCAAGAGCAGTTGCCGGACTGATCAGGAACTCGCCGCTGTCATCTTCGGCAATGAAGTCTCCACGGTCGTTCTCACCAGTAACTTCTATATCATCCAGTTGAACGAATTCACCTTCGATTGCTTCCCCGGACTCTGCCTGAAAATCAGCCGCTTGTACGACTTGAGGCGCAGGCAATCCTTTAGCAGGGGTCGAAACGACGACTTTGTCCCCGCCGGTTTCAATCTGAGCCATTCCATAGTAGCTTGCGAACTTTCCTTCGGCTGTTATTTCATCACCGACATTTGCCTTCAAACCGGAAGCACGGACAATGATGCCTGCTGTGTCATCCTGTATGTATGCGTTCGTCTGGCCGCCGGCTTCGAACATTGCTGTCACGACACCTTGTACTTTTACTGCAGTACCAACGTTATTCGTTCTTGCATCCGCAATACTTGTGAGAGCAGCTGGATCTTCCGGATCACCTGAATCGGCATCATCCGGGTATTTCCCTAAATGAGTAAATGTATCTTTTGGTAGGCTTTTAAATGAGGTGCTGGTGTCAAAAGCATTATCAGGATTGACATCGCCTGCCAGGCTGTCCGTCTTCCTGGTCAGTGTCACATCTAGTGCGTATTTGTCGGTGGATCCAATCTGGCCGATTGAATCGATGACTTCACCGTTCTTCTTCAGAACGATGACGTCGTCACCATTGAAGTTAGCGACCTGCGAATTCGTGGTATCGGCGACATTCATGATCTCTTTTCCTGCTTGCGCGTGGGCGATTACATAAACTTCACCAGCTTTGAGGGTTCCTTCGAGCTGGAGCTCGGCGGGGTCTACTGTTTTTCCATTAAAATAGGTTTCTAGCGTGAAGGCACTCAAGTCCAGGTCGCTGCCTGTCCCATTGTACAATTCCAAAGCTTTGTTGAACGAGGATCCTTCGATATACTCTGAGATCAGCAGATCATCAGCGGTCGGTGCTTCTGCGCGGACATTTCCGGCTGGAAGCGTGAAAGCTCCAAGAACGAGCGAACCGACAACCACAGAACTCACACTGCGTACGAAGTAGTTCTTCTTCAAAACAAAACCTCCCATATTAATTTTAATTTCTGCAACAATATTCATTATATAACATTAAATGTAACATTAGTGTAAATTGT